>JAFGKA010000196.1 GCA_016928855.1 Phycisphaerae bacterium | reverse complement strand
GCTGCTCGTCCGGGTGGAAGGGCAGCACGGACGGTCTGTCTTCGCGCTGGCGCGCAGCGAGGACGGCTACCGCTTCTCGGTCGATCCACATCCGGCCCTCAAGCCGTCCCAGGAAGAGCCGTTCGCCACGTACGAGGCCTGCGGGATCGAGGATCCGCGCATCACGTACATGGACGGTACCTACTATGTCATGTATACGGCGTACAGCGACTACGGTCCACGGCTGGCGCTGGCCCGCACCGACGATTTCGCGCAATTCGAGCGCATCGGGCTCATCTCCCAGCCGGTGAACAAGGATGGCACGTTGTTCCCGAAGAAGATTCGGGGGCGCTATGCCCGCCTGGACCGGCCGATGGTCGGCGGGTCCGGCAACATCTGGATTTCCTACTCGGATGATCTGATTAACTGGGGCAATTCGGCGATCGTCATGACGACTCGCGGCGATCACTGGGACTGCACGCGCATCGGTGCGTCGGCGCCGCCCATAGAGACGGATCAGGGCTGGCTCGAGATTTATCACGGCGTGAAGGAGACGTCCGCCGGGCCGATCTACCGGCTGGGCGTCGCGATGCTCGACCTCGAGGATCCGACTCGGATCCTGGGCCGGGCGGCGATTCCAATCCTGACGCCGAGAGAGTACTATGAACGGGTCGGGGATATCGGGAACGTCGTATTCTCGTGCGGCGCTGTTGTTGAAGAAAACACGTCTGAGGTCAAAGTCTATTACGGCGCCGCGGACACGTGCATCTGCGTGGGAACGGCCAAGTTGGACGCTTTGATCGCCCGCTGTTTCGAGGAGACGGTCACATGAGTCAGAACGCTTCTCAGTCGGAACGTCGGCGTGCGGAACGAAGGGTCGGCCCTCCGGTACGCATTGCGTGGGAGGGCGTCGACTTCGAGTGTACGCACTCGGGGTGGATCAACGATGAATCCGCCGTCGGCGTGGCGTTCGTGACGTCGACCCGTACCGAGCCTGCGCCCGGCGATGAGATCGAACTGACCTACGGCGCCGGCACGCGGTCACCACGGTACAGAACCGCGCGGGTCGTACGGACCGCACCGTATGATCGCTACTTCTCGGTGGTCGGCTGTCAGTTGCCTCAATGATGGAACAGCCGCAGGCCGGTGAAGACCATCGTCATGCCGTATTTGTTGGCGGCGGCAATCACACCCTTGTCGGCGATTGACCCACCGGTCTGCGCGACGTAGCGCACGCCGCTCTTGCGCGCCCGGTCGAGGTTGTCGCGGAAGGGGATGAAGGCGTCCGAACTCAGTGATACACCGGTAAACCCGTCGAGCCACTCAGATCGCTCGGCGGCGGTCAGTGGGTCGGGTTTCGCCGTACACGCGGCACGCACGAGGTCTTTCTCCGCGTCCGAGAGATCACTCCAGATCAGGTATTGATCGATCGCGTTCGTCCGCTCGGGGCGTTTGAGATCGTCCTTCAGTGGCAAGCGGAGCACCTTCGGGTGCTGCTGCAGCATCCACTTGTCCGCCTTGTCACAGGCGAGCCGCGTGCAGTGGATGCGCGACTGCTGGCCGGCGCCGAGGCCGATCACCTGGGCGTCGTACGCGACCGCGATCGTGTTCGACTGGGCGTATTTGGCTGCGATCGTCGCGACGATCAAATCGCGCATCGCGCTGGCCGGCAGGTCATCATTCTCGGTCACGACGTGCGTGAACAGCTCGGCATTGATCGGCGTCTGATTCCGCGGCTGCTCGAGGGTCAGCCCGAACACCTCGCGCCGCTCGGTCTCGGGCGGCTGATAGGCCGGGTCGATCTGGAGCAGCAGATACTTGCCGCCGCGTTTGCCGCGGAGGATCTCGAGCGCCTCCGGAGAATAGCCCGGCGCGATGAGGCCGTCCGAGCTTTCGCGCTGAAGGAGCTGCGCGGTCGATTCATCCACCACGTCGCTCAATGCCGCGAAGTCGCCGTACGACGCCATCCGGTCCGCGCCGCGCGCTCGGGCATAGGCGGTCGCCAGCGGGCTCAGCGGCTCATCGCCGACCATATAGACCTGACGCAGGACATTGGACAGCGGGTTGGCGATCGCCGCGCCGGCCGGGCTCACGTGCTTGAACGAGGCGGCGGCCGGCTGGCCGGTCGCCGCCCGCAGCTCGCGCACGAGCTGCCACGCATTGAGGGCGTCGAGCAGGTTAATGTAGCCGGGGGCACCGTTGACGATCGTCAGCGGCAGCGCGCCGCGCGTGGCGTAAATGCGGGCCGGCGCCTGATGCGGGTTACATCCATATCGGAGCGTGATTTCATTGTTCATGGCGGCCGCATCATGGCGGCATGGTGGCGGGGCGTCAAGCGACCACGTGCATCAGTCGTCCTTCGGCTCGTCCGGCTTGCCGCGCGTGGCCCGCATGACCCGCTCGATCTCGTCGACGGACATGCCGCGATTGAGCATGTCCTGTTTCAGGGCCGTTTCAAGTTCATGTTGCCGCACCTTCCACCAAGTACCGGCCAGGATTGCCGTGACGGCGATCACGATCGGGACCAGGAAGACAATCACCTCCGGCTGGAGTATTTGCCGCAACAGCCCGTTCATCGAGAAGCCTCCAGCGGCGATCCCGTAGCACCTGCCCCGTTTCCGGTCGGGTCGCCGCGTCAGTAGGGGTATTCGTACCACCGCACAGTATATTCCAGCGCCATCCCATTCAGGAAGCGCCGCCGCGTTTCGTCATGCCGCCGACGAGCCGCTCTGACCTGCCCCGACCAGGCCTGGCCACGTTCAGCCCCGAATAGGGTATAATGCAGGCCGCGGAAGGGTCCACCACCATACAGGCTCGGGTAATGAGGTGCGACATGTCCAAATCGCGTATCAGCCGCGTCATTCTTGTCGTTGGCGTGTTGGCGCTGCTGCCGATCCGTGCGCAGGCCCAACGCCGCGAAGAAGGGCGGCGTGGCGGGGACGAGGGATGGCAGGCCCGGTACGACCGGTGGATCGAGGGGTATCTCGGGCGAATCACGGACGCCTACGCATTGACCGAGGCCGAGCAGAAGCTGGTCCAGACCGAATTGGAGCACCTGCGCGACCGAAACGAGCGATATGCCGAGCAGCGCCGGGACCGGTTCCGGGAGCTGGGTGGCGAAATGCGCGAACTCTGGCAGGCGCGGCAGAACGGCCAGCCAGTGGATGAGGAACGGATGAACGCGATTCGCGATGAGCTGCGCCAGATGTGGACGAACGCGCCGTTGTCTCCAGATAACGTGTTGCGACAGGTCGAGGCGCTCCTTCCCCCCGAGAAGGTCAAGAACGGCCGCACGCGATGGGACGCGATGGCGAACGACTGGCGGGGTCGCTGGGGCGATCGAGGGGGTCGCACGGATTCCTGGCAACGTCATGTCGATCGATTCTGCGATCGCTATCGACTGGACGACGCGCAGCGCGCCACCGCCCAGGCCGTGCTCGAGGACTGCATGCGGCGTCGCGATCGCCTGCGTGAGGCTTCCCAGCGGGAGATGACCGCGCTTCGCGACATTGAGGATCGCGAAGCTCGCATGGAGCGATTTCGCGAGCTTCGAGCTCCAGAGGATGTTCTCTACCAGGAACTGCAGGACCGGCTTGAGAGCATCCCGACAAGCACCCAACGCCTGGCAGCACCCCAGCCGGAGACAGCCCCGGCGACACAGCCGACGAGCCGCCCGTCCGAGCGGTTCCGAGGACGCGAGGGGCGGGGCGGCGGCGCGCCACGGTAGTCGGACACTTCCTGCCGCTCCAGGGTTTCGCAGGGGGGCCGGCCGCCTATCTGTCGATACAGAGATGGACTAAGTAGGGAGTCTCTGGTATATTCGATACGCTGATCGCACGGCTGGTGACAGTGCGGCCTGATTCTGTTATTTGAAGGAAGGGAAAGAATTTTGCGGATATGCATTGCCCTGATCGCCTGGGCCAGCGTGGGAAGTGCAGGCCTGGCCGGCTGGAAGGACGACATCGGCTACCTCAGCCTTCAGGCGCGGCTGGGCTCAGGGACGCCCACGGGCTTTGGGGTTCCCGTCACGCAGGTCGAGGCGTCCGTCAGCGGTTGCTACCTTCCTGATCCGAGCAACTCCCAGTTCCTTGGCAAGACGATTGTGGACATGATCGGCGGTGGCGGCGTATCCAGTCATGCGACCACGGTCGCGCTGAACTACTACGGGCTTACCGCCAGTGTGGCGCCGGCGATCGATTTGATTCACGGGTACGACGCAACCAGTTGGCTTGACAGCGCGTTCCTCTGTGTCGGCCAGCGCAAGCCGCCGGTGGTCGAGACGCAGCGCACACAGAATCACAGTTGGATCGGCGAACTGAGCGGGTCGAGCACGATTGACGCGCTGCGGCGTGTGGATCTGATGGCTGAGCGCGACGGTGTCGTCGTGGCTGCGGGCGTAAACAACGGCGCGGCTTCGGCAATGCCAAAACTGGTTGGCAGCGCTTACAACGTCATGGCCGTTGGTTGCACGAGCGGCAACTCGAGCTACGGGCCGACGTTGATCGACGTCGCGGGGCGGGTCAAGCCCGACCTGGTCGTACCGCACACCGCGACGAGCTGGGCGACGCCCGTGGTCGCCGGATCGGCGGCGATCCTCATCGAGGCCGCGGATGCGGATCCGGCGCTGGATGCCCTGACGCGATCGGATAAGGCCCTGCTGATCAAGGCGCTGCTGATGGGGGGGGCGACCAAGAGTGAATTCGTGAACTGGCGCCGTGGCTTCGCGACACCCTGCGTGGACGGCACAGTCCCCCTCGACTACCGCTACGGTGCCGGCGAACTCAATATCGACAACAGCCACCGGATCCTGACGAGTGGGCAACAGGAGGCAGGCCTGACGACGACAGTTGCCACGACCGGCTGGGATTTCGATACCATCGCGGCGGGCCCAGGCCGGTACTACTTCGTGGACGTGCCGCTGTATTCATGCGCGGAGACACTGTCCGTTCTCGTCACGTGGTATCGCCACGTCGACATCGGCAACGGGCTTCCGGCCCCGCTGACGCCGTCGCTGGCCGACATTAATCTGTACATGTATCAAGCGAACGGTTTTTCAGTCGGCGCGTTGCTCGATCAAAGCATTTCCGCCCTGGATAACGTCGAGCACGTGTTCCTTCGCGGCTTGTTGCCGGGGCGGTATGTGTTCGAGCTGACCTCGAACGCCACGTGGAACTTCGCGGTCGCGTGGGATACCACGCTGGCGCCGACTGTGCAGGCCGACTTTGACGGTGACGGCGATGTGGACATGACCGACTTCTCGGCCATAGAGGCGTGTTTCAACGGTCCGAACCGCCCGCCGGCCACGTCGAACTGCGAGGGCCCCGATCTCGATGGCGACAACGACGTAGATCTGACGGACTTTGGCGTATTCCAGGCCTGTTTCAACGGCCCCAATCGCCCGCCGGCGCCGGGGTGTCCGTAGCAAGCGTCGGATGCGCGCCGTCGCAGCCGGCGTTTCGCCAGATGGCTTGAGCGGGTGCCGGCTTGCCTGCCAGTTTCCCGGTTCAATCCACGCGGTTTCATTCGTTGCTTGCCAGCATGAAAGGTCCGGCGCTATACTTGGTCCGGTTTTCGCAATGAAGGGACTTTCATGACGAAGCTGGACGGCCTGATTGATTCGATCCTGAGCGACATGGTGGCGTTTCGGCGGGATCTGCACGCGCACCCCGAAATCGGCATGGAAGAGCGCCGGACGAGTCAGCGGGTGATCGATCGGCTCTCGGCCGCCGGCAACTTTTCAATCCAGAGCGGCATCGCCCAAACGGGTGTCGTAGCCCTGCTCAATGCCGACCGCGACGGGCCGTGCCTGGCGCTGCGGGCGGATATGGACTGTCTGCCGATGGATGAGGCTACCGGCGTGCCGTACGCCTCGACCATCCCCGGCCGGATGCACGCCTGCGGGCACGACGGCCACACGAGCTGCCTCCTCGGGACGGCACTGGTCCTCAGCCGGATGGTCGATGAACTGCCCGGCAAGGTCAAGTTCATCTTCCAGCCCGGCGAGGAGAACGATGGCGGCGGTCGCATGATGTGCGAGGCGGGGGTGCTGGCGAATCCGAAGGTCGATGCTGCGTTCGCCCTTCATTCGTGGCCGGCTCAGCCCGTGGGGACGATTTCGATGTGTCCCGGTGCGGCCATGGCCGGCAACGACGGCTTCGCCATCGTCGTGACCGGCAAGGGGTCGCACGGGGCGTATCCGCATCTCGGCATCGACCCCATCGTCGTCGCTGCCCATATCGTCATCGCGCTGCAGACGATCGCATCGCGGTCCATCGATCCGCAGGACTGCGTGGTCGTCACGGCGGGCGTATTCCACGGCGGCACCGTGCGCAACGTGATCCCGGCAACCTGTCGCCTCGAGGGGACGCTTCGGTCCTACAAGCCGGCGACGCGCGAACGCCTCAAGGAGCTCGTGCGGCGGATCGCCGAGAACACCGCGGAGTCGTTCGGCGCGACCGCGGCCGTCGAGTTTACTGAAGGCTATCCCGTCACCGTCAACGAGCCGGCCCTGACGGAATGGGTGGCGTCCGTGGGGCGCGAGGTGCTCGGAGCTGACCGTGCGCGGACGGACGACCGGCCGAGCATGGGGGCCGAGGACTTCGGCTTCTTCGCCCAGCGCGTACCCGCGGTGATGTTCCGCCTTGGCATCCGCCAGCCAGGGGCGCCGTCGTGCCCGGCGCTGCACCATCCGCAGTTCAATTTCAACGACGATGCCCTGGGTGTCGGCATCCGCATGCTCTGCGAACTCACGATGCGATTCCTGCGAGACAAGCCGAACCTCTGACGATTTCGTGATGCACGGTGGGCTGAGTGTCCATCCGCACGCAGCCTGCTGTCGCTTGCGGTGTCTGCCTGTCCTCACCGCGAACGGGGGAAAAGCCCACGGTGGTGTCCGTGTATAACTTCGATTGTCTGCATAATGCATAGAAGTGGTGCGATCCGGCGCAAGGCCATTGCCTCGCCAGGTGGTTGCCCATATCAAGGTATAGACAACGTCCCCCGGGGGGGCCTCCCGCGTGGGCGTCAATTCGTACGGTTTAGGGTTCGGTTGTGCCCTGTTAGAGAGGATCGTGTCATGAAAAACGCATTGCTTGGGACTCTGGTGGTTGCTGTCGTGCTGGTGCTCGTCGGTCAGGCTTTTTCCAACGGCAAGATGGATGAGGTCGACGACGTTGCCATCATGGTCTCGCCGCAGACGCTGCTGTTGAGCTCGGTCCAGGGTGGCGAGGTATCGGTGCATTCGAACATTCCGTTGGGCCTCGTCGATCGGGCGAGCGTCGAACTCAGCGGGATTCCCGCGATCTCCGTAGGCGCGGACAGTCGTGGTGCACTCGAGGCCAAGTTCAACGAGGCGGCAGTCAAGGCGATTGTGGCGGCCCCGGAGGCGACGCTGACGCTGACGGGTGCGTATGCCGCCGGCGGCACCTTTGCCGCGTCGGATACGGTTCGCGTCGTGGACTGATCATCGCGGCTACGATCCCGTGGCCGAGCACGGCTTGCGGAGGACAGGTCATCCGATCTGTTCCTCCGTGAACGACTTATTGTCGCGGCGAGGTCGCCTTTCAGTGGCGACCCGCCGCGACTGCACATGCATTTCTGACAGAGCTTCGGCGTTTTGGGCCCGAAGTTCTTCCCGTGTGAGACTGGTTGACCGAGAGGCGGCGATTCCTTGTTTCCGCAGGGCAGTCCTCCTCTCGGTCCCATGGGAGGAAAGACCCCGGGCCGAGGTGCCGTGGCAGAGGGACGGACAGGGGGGGCGGTGCGCGAGGCGGCCGGGTCGTGGCGGTTGGCCGTCGGGACGCGCCGCGGTATAATGCCGACCACACGTCGACGGTGGCAGGATGCCTGG
>JAFGKA010000026.1 GCA_016928855.1 Phycisphaerae bacterium | reverse complement strand
GCTCGTCGATCACGACCAGCTTCGTGCCGACCGAGCCGATGTCGAGCCCGAGGCAGGCATCGATGATCGAGCCGTCCTCTGGGAACGTGTATTCGGTGACCTGGTCGCGGAGCAGCGTGACGCGGTCAAGCGTCAACGGGGCCGACCGGGCAAAGGCCGCTTCGCGAGTCGCGGCGTCCACGCCAAGCCGCGAAAGGCTCTCGCGAATGTTCGGGCGGTCCGTCTCGGCGATTTCCGATGCGACCAGCGCCGCACCGACCGCAGCCAGCGATTCGGCCGCCTCGGGCACGACGAGCGTTTCCTCGTCGAGGTCGAACACCTCGCGCAGGGCCTGAACCACTGCCGTGTTCGCCGACACGCCGCCTAGCAGCATGACCGGCGGTTCGGGCGTGCGGCCACGGACGATCGCCGACTTGAAGTTCGTCGCGACGGCGTTGCACAGGCCGCGCAGCACCTCCGGCGGCGTGAACCCCTTCTGCTGGGCGTGGATCATGTCGCTCTTGGCGAAGACGCTGCACCGCCCGGCAATCTGGGCCGCGCGCTCGGCTTCGGCGACGATTCCACCGATTGCCTCGACGGGGTACTTCAGCCGTGTTGCCTGCTGGTCGAGGAACGCGCCCGTGCCGGCGGCGCAGTCGCCGTTCGCGCTGTAATCGAGAATGCCGAGCATGCCGCTGGCCGGATCCGGGCCGAGGCGGAGATACTTGCTCGTCTCGCCGCCGATCTCGAACACCGTCCGCACCTGCGGGTGCAGAAGATCGACGCCGCGCGCGGTGGCCTGAAACTCGTTGCAGCGCGGCGCGCCGAGCGCGTCGGCGACCAGGGCGCTGCCCGAGCCGGTGACGGCGATAGCGCCAAGCTGGCTAGCCTCGACGTATTCGAGCACGCGGCACAGCAATGCCCGGGTTGCTTCCACGGGCCGGCCGCGGGTCCGCGTGTATCCGACAACCAGGACGCGGACATCCTGCCGCTTCGGCGGCGTCAGCATGCGGAACTTCGCTGAGTCACCGTTTCGGCCAACGATTGTCTCCGCCAAGTCCTTCGGGACGAGCAGGGCGGCCTTCAGGCCGACCGCGCCGATGTCCACGCCGAGATGGATGTTCATAGTGTTCGGTCCCACTCGCTACAGCAACGCACCCCGCGCCCACTCGTCGGGCGCACCGGCACCCCACGATCGGCTAAGTATGTAACCACTAACATAGCGTTTGTCAAGGGCCGGCTTGCGCTGCGGGCACCTCTTTGAGGCCGCTGGATAGTGGCTTTGCTGCGTCCGTGTCGGCTCCCGCGCACGCGTCGGTGGACAGTCGCGGTGCCAAAGAAAAGGGATTTCTCTTGACGCGATTGAGATGGAGCGGTTAAACTCAAACTGGAAAAACCTATGTCTCGGTGCCCCGGTTCAGCCGAGGGAAACCGGGCAGGTGCCTTTCATACTTGGGCTGTGCGACTTGCGGTTGGCGTCTGGGCCGTTGATTCGTTGTGGTCGTGTTGCGCTGCTGCACGTCAAACAGCGAATCGCATGTACATGTCCTGCCTTCCTGAGGAGGAAAATGAAATGTCTCATCCATCATGCAGAGGCGCGTTCTGCCGTGTGGCAGCGCTAGTAGCGGCGTGGCTTTCCGTGACATCGGTTGCGACGGCGATCGAGGAAGTGACGGTTGACTACACCAACCGTGTCGTTCGAAGGTTTCAGGTTACCTTGCCCGCCGTGAACTTCACGATCGGCAGCACAGGCAAAGCCGGCGCGTTTGCCTCCGCCTATTGCGAGCATGGCTCAAAGGCGCTCGGCAATCCTCAAGAGGGGCTCTATTATCAAATCACGAGACCGCCGACGCCTCCGGCGGTGACCACGCAGGACATCACGACGGGTAACGTAACGGCGAAGGTGGAACATGCGGAGGGTTGGGCGCACGCGTCCGTGAGCCCGGAAATAACGGTCAACGGGAATCTGGTTGCTATCGAGGTGACCGTCTTCGAGCGTGCCTATGCCAAGCGCTGGGAGTGTCCGTACGGGCCGAGTTCGGCGTTTGCGTCGGCGCTCGCATTGGCCGATCCGATCGTATTCGGTACCGGTTCCTACCTGTCGTACACGGGCGCGACTTTGGACGCGATACCCACGGACACCGATGGGCTGAACCGCTATGTCGAGCAGGAGGTCCTGCTGGGCGAGGGCGTGAACATGACCGGCGGCAAGCCGGGACTCTCGCCAACGACATCAGGCGGGAAGCAGTACAGTAACGGGCTGACCATCAGCCAGTATGTCCGCGCTGGCTCGGATGACGATCCGAACAACACAGCCGGCACGATGGTGTATGAACTCAAGCTCACGCCCGAGCCGGGCGGCGGAGTGAAGGTCGTCTGGACCCCCGGCACGGACACCGTGGACTTCGCGTTTTCGTTCGATCGCAGCGCTGCCCAGATCGAGCAGGATGTCCGCGACTGGCTCGCGGCCGGATCGGTCGGGGATCTGCCGGTAGCGATATCCCGCATCACGATGCTGGCCGACGACATCATGATGCCGACGATGACCATCATGTCGAGCGACAATGCGGAGGTCTTCAACTATGCGACGAACAACCCCTATCGCGTTGAGAAGGATGTGAAATGGTGGCAGGGGCCCGATCTGCTGGCCGGTTCCCGGCCGAGTGAGTGTCTGTCGCCGACACTGCGTGCGGACGATTTCGAGTGCAATGATCCTGATCCGATTCGTGCGGTGCGCTGGTGGGGGATTTACGCTGGAGAAACGGGAACGAAACGGCCGGACGTGTCGTGGTCGCTGCCGTTTGACATCCGGTTCTACGCGTCCGACGGATCGCCGCACCCGATGAGCCTGCCGGTGACCGGCCCAGAAATCTCGTTGCACCTGGTTTCGGCCAGCCGCTTTTTTCTCGGCTGGAACCTGCTCGGCGATGCGATCTACGAATTCAACGCGCCGCTATGTTTGTCGCCGTTCTATCAGACGCCGGGCAACGAGTATTTCATTTCGATCTGCGACAGCAGCGATCCCGCCTGGGAATGGCAGTTGGCCAGCACGGCGAACCTCGATCAGCCGGCGATGAGCACGAGCATCTCGGGGCCATGGATGCCGGAGCCGTTCCCGGATCTGTCGTTTGTGCTGATGACGGGCAGCGATCCGGACTTCGACGATGACGGCGACGTTGATTTCACCGATTACATCCGATTTGCCGCCGCCTTTAACGGACCGTTTGTGTATCCGTATGACTTCGCGGCGGATTACAATGACGGTTGCGATGTGGATCTGACCGACTACCTGGTGTTTCAGGGGGCGTACACCGGTCCCCAGAACCTCGGCAGCGTCAATACGAGTCCCGTACCACGGCTGGGAACGGTGACGATCGATCTGGTGCCGGCTTCGCCGACGGTGATCGCGCCCGGGGATGACGTCGACTACGAGATCTGGGCAAGTTGCAGTCTCGAGAACGACGGTCTGTATGCGGCGACGTTCGATCTGCTCACGGATACAGGCGAGCCGCAGGATCCTTCCTCGTTGAGTCCGCCGGCAGCGTACGCATGGGTGAACGGTGGCGCGGCGATCGGCGACGACCTGGCTGGCGTGCTTGTGGGGCAAAACCTCAATGTGGCGCCGACGATTGGCTTCGCCCAGGGGGCACCGCTGCAACTCGCAACGGGCACGGCCAACTCGGTGCGGTTGCCCAAACAGATCGGGCGGTATACAGTCCGCACGGATGCAGGGGCTGCGGGCGTAATCCGGGACGTGGGCGGTGGTTTCTACCGCTACCCGCCGGCCGAACTCGTGCACGGGCCGGGGTTCACGATTGATGTCGTGGTCGATTGCGACTTCGACGATGACGGCGATGTGGACCTGACGGACTTCGCGGCGTTTTCGGCGTGTTTCAACGGTCCCAACCGGGCGCCGGCCGCGGCCTGCGCCGTCGATGCGGACTTCGACCATGATAACGATGTCGATCTGGCCGACTTCGGCGGCTTCGGCTTCGCCGTCTGCTACAACGGTCCGAATCGGCCACCGGTGCAAGGCGCTCTGTACTGCGCGGACAACGTGCCCGTCGGCCCGTGAACGGGCCGTGGGACGGAACCGGTGGGACGAATCCGTGCTCGCGCGGCCGGCCGGCGTTGCCGGACGGCGCGGGCCTCGTTCATCGTGAAGTCCACGACGACCGTATCCAGCGAGCCCTTGCCCTCCGGCTGGAGGCTCATGTCCTTGCTGTCCTGGCTGCCGATCTCGAAGATCGTGTCGGAACGTCGCTTGAGCAGGCGATCGCCGATGAACGTGGCGCCGGTCTTGTGCGCGGCGATTTCGTCATTGATGCTGTCGGCGCCCGACCAGCTCGCCGATGAGTTCGCAGCCGCTGTCGGTTGAGCCAATCGCGCCGATGTCCACGCCGAAATGGATGTTCATAGTGTTCGGTCCCACTCGCTGCGGCAACGCACCCCGCGCCCGCTCGTCGGGCGCGCCGGCACCCGGAGGCTGGCGAAACATGTAACCACTAACATAGCATTGCCAAGCGCCGCTGAATGACAGTGCCATCCGCTGTGAGGCACGGGGGTCGGGCTTGCAGGACCGGCTACCTACCCTTCGGCAACCCGCCACAGCGCCGAAACGGGCACGGCGAAGAGATTGCGGCCGAACGGAATCGCCTCCCGACCGGTGTAGAGGAGGATGCCCCGATGAAAACGGCCTTCGAGCTTTTCGGCAAGCAGCCGCAACCCACGGAAATCACTTTTTCCTGGCGTGGCGGAGGCTTTCACCTCCACGCCGACGATCGCCTTCCCGCCAGGAGCCTCGAGCACGAAATCGACCTCGTGGTTCTGATGATCTCTGAAATGCCACAGCGTGGGGTGTATTTGGCTCCAGGATATTTGCTTCATCAACTCCCCCGCGACGAAGTTCTCGAGCAGGGTACCGGCGACCTTTGAGTTGGTCATGAAACTCTCGTCCGTGACATCCAGGAGATGGGCGAGCAGACCCGAGTCGCTCAGGTAGAGCTTCTCGGACTTGACGACACGTTTGATTCGATTCGCAAACCACGGTTGCACGGCCTGAACGATGAACGTGGTCTGCAAGAGCGTCAGGTAGCGCCTGGTGGTTACGCTGTTGAGCCCGACATCGCGTGCGAGATCAGCGTAGTTCAGCAGCCCGCCGGCGCGGCCCGCCACGGCAGCCATGAGCTTCGGCATGTCGGACAGGCCCGCAATGTTGGCAAGGTCTTTGACGTCGCGCATAAGTACGGCACTGAGGTAGGCCTCGAACCATTGTCGACGCCGAGCCGGGCTTGTGCGCGCCACGGCCTCGGGATAGCCGCCAGTAAGGATCCGGCGTGCCAGCAGCGATCGGCTCGATGCGGCATCATCACCCAGGTCGTTAGGCCAGACGGGCGATTCAGACCTGAAGAGTGCATCGACGAATCCCTCACGAACGCCGCCAAGTTCTCCTTGCGAGAGAGGGCGAAGCGTGTGGACCTCCATCCGTCCAGCCAGTGAATCGGCCAGTTTCGGCAACTGCAACACATGCGCCGAGCCCGTCAACAGGTAACGCCCGGGGCGACGATTCCGATCCACCTCCGCCTTGATGGCAAGCAGGAGTTCCGGCACTCGCTGGATCTCGTCGAGCACGACCGGCCCGCCATATTGGGCGAGGAAGCCTTCCGGGTCGCTCTTGGCGGCGGCCTGGATGCCGGCTCGGTCCATGGTGAGGTACGCGGCGGCGTGGGGCCCGCTGGCGATCTCGCGAGCGAGCGTGCTCTTTCCCGTCTGGCGGGCTCCGTGAAGGACAACGACAGGTGTGTCCTGCAAAGCAGCAAGCACATGGTCAGTGATGTGGCGCACGTACATTCGGTCTGTTCCATCCTTCGGGCAGACGCTATTTTATCGGCTCGGCTGAGAAAAACAACTATACAAACTTTGATAATCAAACATTAATTGTTAGAATATCGAACATTAAATGTTGGCTTTTCTGATACTTTTGTCTCGCCCGTCCCGCCCTTCGGGGGTTCAACCTTGGCTCCGGAACTGATAATTCCGTGCTTTCCTTGAGGAGTACCGCGCGGAGGCGTTAAACCTGTACTGTAAACCCTATGCGGGTTCTGCTCGGCGTTTTTGGACACACGTCAGCCGTGCATTGACGGTTTTGGGGGGAAGTGACACGTCAGTGTCGTTTTTGGGCATCGGGTGGAGTAATGTATCGCGGCTGCGCACACCGAGCGCACGGACCCAACACACATCACCCAGATCGAAGGAAGCGAACGAGCGGATCGGCTCATCGCGTAGAAACGAAGTCTTTCAGTACGTCGCCATCGCAACATCGTCGATCACGTTGGCGACCGCGGAGGTTATGGTCGATTACACAAACCGTCTCGACCGGCAAATCCGGGGGGACCGGGCTGGTGCTGCCGTCGCCGGCCGGCGTTGTCGGACGGCGCGGGCATCGCCTATACTACCCGATGAGTTCCAGGTCGGAGTCTCATCGGGGAGTACGCCGTGTCTGCTTTTGAGTTGGTCAGTGCCTATGAGCCGTGCGGCGATCAGCCGCAGGCCATCGAGAAGCTGACGCGCGCGTATCAGCAGGGCGCGAAACACCAGTGCCTGCTGGGCGTGACGGGCAGCGGCAAGACGTTCACCATGGCCCACGTGATCCGGAACCTGGGCCGGCCCGCGCTGATCATCTCGCATAACAAGACGCTCGCCGCGCAGCTCTACGAGGAGTTTCGTGAGCTGTTTCCGCGCAACGCGGTCGAGTTCTTCGTCAGCTACTACGATTACTACCAACCCGAAGCGTACATTCCGCAGCGGGATATCTACATCGAGAAGGACGCGGCCCGCAACGACGACCTGGACCGGCTGCGGCTCAGCGCGACCAGCGCGCTCGTATCGCGGCGTGACGTGGTGATTGTCGCGAGCGTCTCCTGCATCTTCGGGCTCGGCTCGCCCGAGGATTACAAGGCCAGTGTGATCTCCATCCGCGTCGGCGACGAGATCGACCGCGATGTGCTGCTGCGGCGTTTCGTCGATCTGCAGTACCAGCGGAACGACGTGGACTTCAAGCGGGGCACGTTCCGGGTGCGCGGCGACGTCGTCGAGATTCACCCGGCGTACGAGGAATTCGCGTACCGCATCGAACTGTTCGGCGACGAGATCGACAAGATCTCGCTGATCAATCCGCTGACGGCGGAAACGCTCGCCAGCGAGCCGCAACTCTTCCTCTATCCGGCCGTGCATTACGTGATGCCCGAGGATCGGGTGGCCAGCGCGGTCGCCTCGATTCGTGAGGAATTGGAGCAGCGGCTGATGGAGCTGCGGCGGCACGGCAAACTGCTCGAGGCGCAACGGCTGGCCGCACGAACGAAATACGATCTCGAGATGCTGCTCGAAGTTGGCTATTGCAGCGGCATCGAGAACTACTCGCGACATCTGGCCGGCTCGGCGCCCGGCGCGAAGCCCTACACGCTGATGGACTATTTCCCGAAAGACTTCCTGCTCATCCTGGACGAATCGCACCAGACCGTGCCGCAAGTCCGCGCGATGTTCGCCGGCGATCGCAGCCGCAAGGAGGTGCTCGTCGAGCACGGGTTCCGGCTGCCGTCGTGCCTGGACAATCGCCCGCTTCGGTTCGAGGAGTTCCAGTCGATGTGGAACCAGGTGATGTTCGTGTCCGCGACGCCCGGCCCGTATGAACTGGAGATCTGTGCCGGCGAGGTCGTCGAGCAGATCATCCGGCCGACAGGCCTGGTCGATCCGGCGATCGAGGTCTCGCCGGCCCGTGGGCAGGTGCCGGATCTGCTGCGGCGGATCCATGAGCGCGTGGCGGTCGGCGAACGCGTGCTGGTCACGACACTGACCAAGCGGCTGGCCGAGGATCTTTCACAGTACATTCAGCAGGAGGGGCTGCGCGGGCGTTATCTGCACAGCGAGATCGACACCCTTGAACGCGTCGAGATCATCAAGGCGCTGCGGACCGGTGAGTTCGATGTCCTGGTCGGCGTGAACCTGCTTCGCGAGGGGCTCGATCTGCCGGAAGTCTCGCTGGTGGCGATTCTCGACGCGGACAAGGAAGGATTCCTGCGCAGCGAGACGTCGCTGGTGCAGACGATCGGCCGGACGGCCCGCAACGTAAACGCGGAGGTGATTCTCTACGCGGACAAAGTGACGCACAGCATGCAGCGTGCGATCGAGGAGACCACGCGGCGTCGCGATATCCAAATAAAGTACAACGTCGATCACAACATCACGCCTGAGACGATCCGCAAGGAGATCCGCGCCGGCCTCGAAACGCAGATCAGCGCCCGGAAGACCGCGCGCGAGGTCATCCACGCCAGCGAGGAGGAATACGACCGCACGGAACTGCTCGCGATGCTGGAGCAGGAGATGACCGAGGCCGCCGAGACGCTCGAGTTCGAGCGGGCCGCCAAGCTGCGCGATCGGATCCGGCAACTGAAGGAAATGCCCGAACTCGCAGGCACCGGGGGCAAGCCGTCCCCATCGGCCTCCACCGTCTCCAAAGCGGGAAAGGACGCCTCGCAATACTGGAAGCCTCGCCGGCAGCACCGGCGCAAGTGACTGGCGGCGGCGACAGAAGAGACGTTTGTCCGAAGGGCGATTGCCTGAGGCGGTTGATGCGATAGGATGGGCGATGGTGCCCCGACGGGCCGCGAACGTGAGCGGATCTCTCGCCATGTGGTTCGCTCTTCCGCGGGCTGGAGGTTATGGACTCGTGTCGGGCGATATGACGATTGATGACAGAATCGTAGCGGCTGTTCGACGCCTCGTGCGCGCCGTGGACATGCATTCGCGGTGGCTCGTGGAGGAATACGGGCTCACTGGCCCGCAACTGGCCACGCTGAAGGAAGCCGCACGGCTCGGACCGGTGTCGGTTACGGTTCTCGCGAAGGCGGCACACATTTCCAAGCCCACGATGACCGGGATCCTCGACCGTCTCGAGCAAGGTGGGCTCATCGAGCGTCGGCGTGCGTCCGAGGATCGCCGCAGCATCACCATTTGCCTGACGGAAGCCGGGACCGCCCTTGTCGGACGAATTCCCTCATTGCTGCACGAGCGTTTTCGGCAGCGCCTGAACCGGCTCGAGGAATGGGAGCAGACGTCCCTCCTCGCGGCGCTGCAGCGCCTCGCTGGCATGATGGAGGCCGAAGGGCTCGACGCATCGCCGCTGCTGGTCAGTGGTCCGGTCGAAGCGACGGGTGAGGAGGTGCGTCGCGCATCCGACGCGGTTGACACCGCTTACCACAACGAAGAAGCCGAATGACCGGGCTGCCCCGTTCTGTCCCCCCGACCGCAACTCATGACGGATGACCCGTTTGTCTAATCCAGCATCGTTTCCGGAACGTCCGCAGCCTTGCGCCCAATCACCGCGACGTAGTGCAGCGGGGCGCCGTTGGTGGCAACGCGATGCTGGTATCGCTCGCGCGTGGTCACGTCGAGGATACCCTGCGAGATCATGGCGGCGATCAGACCCGAAAAACCGGTCGCGTCGGAGCCGTTGAGGAAGTGTTCCTTGATGTTGAACGCGATCCAGCCGCCGGTGGCCACGAGGTTGTACGCGGTGGCGAACGCCCGCGGGGGGATGTCGCCGAAACCCAAGGCTGCCACGCACGTCAGACAGTTGAAGCGATATTGAGCGAGCTTCTGTCGCGTTGCGGACGGCAGGTCCGTCAGGTCAGTGATGAAGTAGGCTTCATAGATTCCGGGCCGATCACGATCCAGCGCCCGGACGGCCTGCTCGACGATGTCCACGCCGACAATGGTGTTTACGCCGATGGATGCGAGTTCCTCGCCCACCATGCCGTTGCCCGCGCCGACGTCCAGCACGCGCAGGCCGCGAGGCGTTTCGCCGCTTGCTTTCAGGCTTGCCTGGAGCAGCCGACGAACGGTTGCCGGCGAATTGCATTGCAGCGTTTCATAAAAGAGCTTTTCGTACAGGCCGGGGATGGCGTAGACGTCGCCGTAGTCGTGGAACCGCACTTCCTCCCATCCGTTGCCGGCGTCAAATACGCACCATTCGGCGTCCTGTTCGAGGGCCAGGTGCCGTTGCGGCAACGCGAGGCGGAGTTGTTGGCTGGATTCGTCCGTGCTGGATGCTGAGCGTTCCTCGGCTGTTCTCATGGGGCAAACCTCCGTTGGAGCCATCGATTCGGGTTGTGTCAGACACCGAGCCAAGCGGGGCCCGTTGGGACGAGCTGTTCCGGCTACGATGCACCGCAAATTGTTTCCATGATAATAGTACGAACGACAAATACTAACCCGCGCTTCCGCCGGTGTCAAATGCGGGTGGCTGCTCCGTGTCGTAGATGCAAATGCTTTTAAGAAAACCAGTTACAGAACCTATTGACGTCTTCGTTTCTGTCCGATATTGTTTCTTTTCTGAAATGTCTTCCGGGCAGAAGGCCCAATTGCATGGGTGGTCTCGTCACCGCGAATGATTCTGATCGATCACATCTCGAAATCCTTCGACGGCGGCCGAACGTATGCCGTCCGGGATCTGTCGCTATGTGCCGAGACCGGCCAGACGCTGGTTCTGCTCGGTTCGTCCGGCTGCGGCAAGACGACCACGCTGAAAATGGTCAATCGCCTGGTGGACGCCGACGCAGGCCGAATTGAGCTGGGCGGGCAGGACGTGCGGACGATGGATCTCCTCCAGCTTCGACGGTCGGTGGGCTACGTGTTTCAGGGCATCGGCCTCTTTCCGCACATGACGGTCGCGGAGAACATTGGCGTCGTTCTTCGGCTCAACGGCGTCGGCCGCGCCGAACGCGAAGCCAGAGCCCAAGCGATGCTGGAACTGGTGGAACTGGACCCCGACACATTCGCGGACCGGTATCCCCGGCATCTGTCAGGCGGCCAGCAACAGCGCGTCGGTGTAGCCCGGGCGCTGGCGTCCGAACCGGAGTACCTGCTGATGGACGAGCCGTTCGGGGCGCTGGATGCCCTGACGCGCGAGACGTTGCAGGCTGAGGTGCTTCGGCTCAAGGCGAAGCTGCACAAGACGATTCTGTTCGTGACGCACGACATCTTTGAGGCGCTCGCGCTTGGCGACGTCATTGCGGTCATGCACGCCGGGCATCTCGAACAGGTTGGCACGCCGGGCGAACTGTTGCGCCGGCCGGCGACGGCGTTTGTGGAGAGTCTGTTTGGCAAGCCCAGGAGCCAGTTGATGGCCTTTGCGGAGCATCTTCAGTGAATGGTCATGCGATCCGCGGCGTGCTGATCGTGTGTTTCTGCGCGATGAGCGCGTTCGCACAGGATGTCGACGTCGTGGTCGTCGGCAGCAAGAACTTTACGGAACAGGAGATTCTCGGCGAATTGGTCGCACAGCTCGTGGAGGCCCACACGGACCTGCGTGTCGAACGGCGTTTCGGGCTTGGCGGAACCGGAGTGTGTCATGCCGCGCTCCAGAGCGGGCAGCTTGATGTCTACGTGGAATACACGGGGACGGCCCTGCTCGACATCCTCAAACGCGCACCGGGGAATCATCCCGACCGCGTTTTTCGGGCCGTCGCCGAGGCGTATCGCGACGCATTCGACTGCGTGTGGCTGCCGCCGATCGGGTTCAACAACACGTACGCCATTGCTGTCCGAGAGGATACAGCCGAGATGCGTGGATGGAAGACGATCTCCGATCTAGTCCCGCGTGCGGCGAGGCTGACGGCGGGCTTCACCAGCGAGTTCGCGGCGCGCCCCGACGGCTATCCGGGGCTTCGACGTGCCTACGGGCTCGAGTTTGGCCGCACGATGGATATGGATCCCGGCCTGATGTACTCGGCGCTCGCGGCCGGCCAGGTGGACGCGATCGGCGCATTTGCCACGGACGGCCGTATCGAGGCCTACGAACTCCGCGTGCTGGAGGACGATCGAGCATTCTTCCCGCCGTATGATGCCGCGCCTGTGGTACGAGGCGAGTTATTAAGGCGACATCCGGCACTGCGGATGGCGCTGATGCCGCTGGCCGGGACGATCGGGGATGCGGACATGCGGCGCATGAATCACGCTGTGGACGAACTGGGCCAATCGCCGGCGCAGGTGGCGCGGGAGTGGATTGCCGCGCGGCAGGTTCGTGGCCGTTCGGGCGCGATCGGTTCGGGCCAGTCGGCGGTCCGGCCGGCCGGCGGCCTCTTCGGCTTCGTGATGCGGCGGCGCGGCCAGGTGCTCGTCAAGACGTTGGAGCACATCCGCCTGACGACGCTGGCGGTTGCCATCGCGGTATTGATCGGCGTGCCGGCCGGTGTGGCCATTCATCGTTATTCCGCCGCGGCCGCGCCGGTGCTTGCGATTTCGGAAGTCATGCAGACGATTCCCAGCCTGGCGATGCTGGCATTCCTGTTCGCGCTCTACGGGTTGCTCGGCGTGGTGCCCGCGGTTACGGCGCTGATTCTCTATGCGCTGTTGCCGATCGTGCTGAACACCCATACGGGGCTCAAGGAGGTCTCGCCCGGCCTGATCGAGGCGGCGAACGGAATGGGCATGTCCGGCCGGCAACGCCTGCTGATGGTCGAGCTGCCGCTGGCGTTGCCCGTGATGGTCGCCGGCATCCGGACCGCAGCGGTGTGGACCGTCGGCATCGCGACGCTCTCGACCTATATCGGCGCGGGCGGGCTCGGCGACTTCATCAGTCGCGGCTTGGCGCGCAACGATGCACGGTTGACGCTGCTCGGCGCTGTGCCAGCGGCACTGCTGGCAGTGCTGCTGAGCCTGGCGATCCGGTGGGCCGAACGCCGGGTCAAGGTCTGGGCGTAGCCGACGATGACGTTTGACTTTCGCGGGCGGATGTGATTCCTTTCCGCATGTCGTCGGGTGCGTTCCCCAACGCAGAGCATAGGGTCTCTTGCCGTGTATCGCCCGCGTGCCAATGGCCTTGAACAAAGAACCCCTCTTCAATCTCTCGCACCTCGACCATCTGGGCGAGGACGTCGTCCGGGATGGGCAGACGGTGCGTCTGATCCATATTTATGCCGAGGCGCCGGATTACTCCCGGCGGGCCGACCCGGAGGAAGGCACGGCCTGCGTCGATGATGCGGCCCGGGCCGCCGTCGTCTATCTCCGCCATTTCGAGCTGACGGGTAACGACGCCTCCCGCGAGAAGGCCGAGGGACTGCTGCGGTTCATCCTGCATCTGCAAGCGCCGTCGGGTCTGTTCTTCAACTTCGTGCTGAACAATCGGCTCGAAATCAATCGCGAGCATCAGCGCAGCCGGGCGGACGTGTTCGGATGGTGGACGGCCCGCGCGGTCTGGGCGCTCGGAACCGGAGCCCGCATCTTGCGGGTGGCGAACCCCTCGCTGTCGGCGACCTGCGCCGAACGCGTGCGCCGCACGCTGCCGTACCTGGAGGCCGAGCTGCGGCGGTATCCGCAGACGATCGAGTATCGCGGCCGGACGGTGCCGCTCTGGCTGCTGCACGAGAGCGCGGCCGACGCAACCAGCGAACTGATGGTCGGGCTCGTGGCGCTCCAGCAGGCCCAGCCCGACTCGGCACTGCCGATGATGATCGCACGGTTCGCCGAGGGCATGGCGCTGATGCGCTACGGGTCCATGACGACGTTCCCCTACGGGGTCCACGCGTCCAACCGCGACACCTGGCACGCGTGGGGCAACTGCCAGACCCAGGCGCTGGCCGAGGCCGGCCATCTCACGAGCGCGAAACTCGAGGCGGAACAGTTCTACCCGCGGGTACTCGTGGAAGGGCATCTGCATTCGATCCAGTTCGACGAACTCCATGCGATCAAGTACTTCGAACGCATCGCGTACGGCGTGCGCTGTATGGTCGTGGGGCTGATCCGCTTGCATGAGGCCACCGGTGAGACGAAGTACGCGACGATGGCGGGGCTGGCAGCGAGTTGGTTCACGGGTAACAACGAAGCCGGTGAGCCGATGTACGACGGCGCGACAGGTCGCGGCTACGACGGTCTCGAAGACGGATCCGTGATCAATCGTAACGCGGGAGCGGAATCGACGATTGAGTCGCTGTACTCGATTCTCGAGGCGCAGCATTGTCCGGCAGCCCGTCGCTGGCTGTGCGCCAGGGCGCTCGCACCGTGTCGCAGCGAAGCGGATGGCGTGGAATACTACTACCGTATCTTCGAGGTGGACGAGGCCGGCGGCTCGCGGCGCGCCGCGGTGGTGATGGACCTGACACACGAGCGGCTGGACGTGCTGGAAGACGAGGCGCTTGAGACATTTCTGAAGCTAGGCGGCTGATGGCGCTGCATGTCCATCGCATCCGGGCGATCGTTCTTCCGCGGCGTACGTACGCGTTTAGCGTGCAAAAGCGGCTCTCAGGCACCGCCGGCCGGAGGCAGAAGCCAGAGGTCAGAAGGCAGAAGCAGACCGGGTACAAAGGAGCCAGCCCCCGGCACGCTACACACGCACCGGCTCACAGAGTTGCGGAACACGCCGAGATAATCACGTGAACAGTCGATTCGTCCGGACGGGGGCTGTCATGTCCTTCCGCGGCCGCGGCTCTTGCACTCGCGCACGTTGCACCACTGACAGGGGACGCCGTGCTCCAGGACCGCGGCGCCGTCGCCGATGCCGAACAGGCCGGAGATGCTCTTGGCCGGTTCCATGACCATCGAAGGCAGCAGCGTGACGCCGATGACGCTGGCGTCTACGATTGAGAGCAGCGTTTCCTGTTCGTCGAGCGGCAGGCCGCAATAGCCGGGGCTGAACGGGGCCGTTACAGCCTCTTCGGCGCTGGCTTCATTCCAGAAGATCGTCTCGGCCATCGCGTCGGCGGCGGCATCGACGGCGACGGATCCAATCGCGCTGAGCGTGCGCCCTTCGAGCTTTCGACCCGCAGCCAGCCGTTCGTCGGCCAACCGTGTGATGGCGTCACCCACGGTCACAACAAAAACCGCGACGCGCGTCGCGGGTTTGAGGAAGGCGGCAATCGGACCGTGAATCGTCGGACAGCCGTCCAGCGTCAGTTCCGTGTCTGTCATGCGGTCGACGGGTCGCACCGTATAGATACCCCGCGGCTGCAAGACAGATTCCGCTTCCGTGAGCAGACAATCGACGAGCGTTTGTGCTTCTTCCCGGATCACCTTGTCATCGGGGCAATGAAGAAGACGCAGCACGTCGTCGACAGATACCTCGATATTGAACTCCAAGACGCGTGTATCCGGCTTCATCTCGGTTGGGACCATGTATGTTTTCCTGTCAAAGTGACTAATCATAGGCCTGTGGCGGCCGCAAGGCGAGCCTTCGTGATTTTGAAGTGCGGCTAGCGGATAATGCTCCTCGCGGTAGCGTGACCGACCGCATTCTGCCGCATCACAACGACGTAGCGCCGAGGCGAGAACTGTCGCGCGTTCGTGCCGGCTGCCGACCCATCCAGCCGCGCCGGTGACGCCGAGGAAGCCGCAATATTCCTCTGGAATTCTTCGTTTTGCAGAGTGAAACTGTGGCCGCTCGCCATACCTGATGGCCGGGCATGCCGGCCCGAACAGCCCTGAGAACCGCGTTTTTTTGGACAAATTGCGGCGCGTGAGCTCTCCAGGTCTCGGTGGACGTCGCACAGCGGCTCAGCTTGGCGGATACACCCGTGCCTCCCCGCAGGGCGTTGGCGTGAAATAGTCGCAATTTTTCCGTGTCGGACTTGCATCTGGGGCCGAAATGGTGTATATAGTACTATATTAGTACTCTTTCGGAACATTCGTCAGGTTTCGGGAGTACAGGATCTAGAGGAAGAGGTGGTGGACCCGAGAAAATCCGCCTTTCAGGCCGAATTTCCGAGGAAGAATTGTGTCCGAAAGCCGCACCTTGGTGTATACTGAAGGTGCCGACTCTTGGGCGGGAGGGCGGCCGATCGTGCGGGTTTCGATCGAATCGAGTTCGCAGCCTTATCACGGGTACCGGGGTGTGTACAGTCCCCCCTGCTGAAAGGCGGATCGGTCATGAGCAATGCCAAAGTGCACAATCGGGCGGGGGCCCGCATATCGATTCGGACACCGAAGTTCGTCGATCATGCGGAGTTGGCCGGGCGGTGGGCGTACGAGCGGCTGTTCGAACGCCAGGATGATTCCGCGGCTGAACCAACCCGACAGGAACAGGAGCTGCACCGGTTCAAGCAGATGCATTTCTGCGCCAGGCGGCTGAAGGCGTTGCGTGGCCGGCACGGGGCGCGGGCGGCACGCCGGGCGGATTTCCAGCGGTTTAGCGCGATGCATCAGCGTTTTCGCGATGAGATCGCGTCGGCCAATCTCGGGCTTGTGTACGACCTCTACAAGAAAAGCCGGATCGTCAATGCCGACGGCGACGAGCTGTTGAGCGAAGGCATGATGGCGCTGACGCGCGCGATCGACACGTTCAATCCGTGGCGGGGGTTCCGCTTCAGCACCTATGCGTGCAACGCGATTCAGCGTGCGTTCTATCGGTGTGGTCTGCGTGAGGCGAAGCGCCGGCGGCACGAGCCGCTGAATTTCGAGGCCGAGTTCGAGAAGAGCGATTGGCTGGACACGCTTCGTTCGGAAGAATCCGTGCTGTATGCCGAGCGTTTGGCGAGGATTATCGAAGAGGGCCGGGCCGAACTGACGGCAATCGAGCGCGACGTGTTGACGCGTCGTTTCCCGCTGGACGGCAGCACGGAGCGGCGTACGCTCGCGGACATCGGTCGGCAGATGAGCTTGAGCAAGGAGCGTGTGCGCCAGATCCAGAACTCGGCGTTGAGCAAGCTCCGTGAAGCACTCGAACTCGATCCCGTATTGAATTGAGGCGGGCATGCCACAGTGGGGCCACGGATGAGGAGTGGCCCCACGCGTGTCCGGTGTCAGACGGCCGAGAGGAGATCGGCCGGAAGCGGCATGTCGAACTGCACGGCGATGCCGAGGTAATGCGCGTCCTCGCTCGACAGCAGGTCCGTTCGGATGATCGAACCCGTGCAGGAGGCCACGTCATACCGCCGCGCGGAGCGGGGTTCCTGGCGCCGTCCCAGGCATATGTCGTAACACTGGCCGACCGTGAGGCCAAAACCGACCGGTACCGTCGCATACATGCCGGTACGGCTCAGATCCTGGACGCGGCAACGTAGGACGGTCCGGCCCGATGCATCGATCAGGTACGCATCACGGCTGGCCGCTCGGCGGACACGTCGCCGCTTGTCATTGGCGTCGACCGGGACGCTCTTGCGGTCATTATGAGAGGGTTGTTCGCGCGTTCCGTGCTCCGGGCGCGGCGCGAATCGTTGGGGCGCGGATGGCATTGTCACCTCCATGTGCCGCCTGACGCTTCGAGCCAGGCGCGTGCACGAACTTGCAGGCCCCTCCGGACTCGCTTCTGACTCCTCCGCACAGCGAGATGGGGCGTGCTCCGCACGAATCCCATTACTGGCCACCAATGCGGGTCGCCTCCTGCTTCCAACGGGCATGACTCTATGGCGCACGAACAGCCTGCCCCGCTGGGACACAGCTTCCGACCCATTCTGGATCGCTCCGGTCTACACGTCCCCAGGCAACAGGACGGCTTGACGTGAGCCTGCAGGTCCATCGTCTTCGACAGACGCTAGGACTATAACCCACAGTCGCGGCATGGTCAAGTGCAAACGCTGTTGCTGGAAGCGCGGGGCCGCGTCAACCGTCTGAAAACAAAGAAGTTGAGGACGCGCGTGAGAGGATGGCTTTTTGTGGAATCGACGTTGCATACGGTTTGACGGCGATGCGCGACTGGGCCGTCCTTGAGCGTGCTACGACAACCGGTCACGTGCGAACCGGCAGGCCACCCCTGCGATCCTCTGGTCGCTGCGCCGACTTACGCCTTGGCCGGGTTCCTTCAAAGACGCCGCAGGGGCAGCGGGCGCCGGTATCGCGGCCATGCGCACGGGGCGTCGGCTGGTTTCGGTTGGTCGGCGGCATGATTCACCTGTGAGTTTTCCAGAAATCACAGCGTAGACGTGGCTCCGGAGCCCGGCCATGGCCTGGGGGACGCATTTGGCTTAATTCCTGTGCTTGACGCAATGCCGTCATTGCTGTTGAATCTGTCATGAAGCTGCGGTCCAGGCCTGCCTAAGGGAGTGTTTTCGCAGGAGGCGAACTCATGCGACGCGCGAGGTTGTTCGGTATTGGCGTGGTGGCGACGCTGTGTGGTGCGGGATGCGCAATCGATGCGCTCGAGAACCGCCACGATCCGTTTCCGCCCGGTCCCATCGTTGATCTGGAATATCCCCAAGACGCTGTAGCAGGTCCGGGGGTGCCGATCAGCGACCACGCGGAAGCGGACTTGGTCGAGCCGTTGCTCGAGCACCGCACGATGTATGCGCGATATCTGAAGGTGCTCTCGCAGTACTACTATGATCGCGGCTTTCTGAACAAGCATCGTTGGGCGGAGACGGAGCTGAAGGATCTGCATGCGGTGCCAGCGTACAGCTACGGCGCGGATGTCGGTCAGCTCAAGCTGCGCGACATCGCCGTGGCCGGGCGGCAGGAAGTGGATATCGTCGAGGAACTCGTCACACATCGCAAGATGTACAACCGGCTGCTCGATATTCTGGTTCGGCGCTATGCCGAGAAAGAAGACTACGAGAAGCTTGCGTGCGCCGAGCGTGAGCGTCTCGAAGCGAGTTACATCAAGCCCTATCAGTACCTGATGGACGCGATGATTCCGATTGAAGCATTGCGGCCTCAGGAGTCCATCGCGGAAGCGGACATGCTCTTCGATGAAGGGCTCAAGCTGATGAAGAAGGGCGGCTACAAATGGCGGCCGGGCATGTACAACCGGCGAACCATGAAGCGTGCGTTGAACCGGTTCCACACACTGATCACCGAGTATCCCACGAGCGACAAGATCGCCGAGGCCGCCTTCTACGCCGGCTTCATTCACAAGGAATACTTCTACGATCCAGCCGCCCGCGTCGACGACAACGAGATCGCCGTGCAATACTTCGAGCGGGCGTTCACCTGGAAGCCGAACATCACGCTGCAAGCGCGGTTCGAGGCAGCGACTGTCTATGACTACCGGCTGCACGACCGCGAGCGGGCGCTGCGTTTGTATCAGGATGTCATCGACACCGAGAATTTCGTCGAGAGCAACGTGCGGTTCGCACACGCCCGCATCCGGCAGTTGACGCGGCAGGAAGACGAGTCGATGCTGCCGGCCGAGCGAAATGACGCCTTGCAGGCGCCGCCGCGGGCGCTAGCCTCACCGGCGGCCGAACCGGCGCCCGATGTCGAACCGGCTCCGGCGCGGCCAATGGCGCCTTGAACGGAAGGCCGATTCGCATGAAGCTGGCCGTATGCAGCGAAATCTGGCGCCACGAACCGATAGAGGCTGTCTTTCGAAAGGCAGCCTCTATTGGTTTTGACGGCGTCGAGATCGCGCCGTTTCTCGTGGCGGACGATGTGCGGACGATCGCGGCCGGGCGCCGCCGCGAGATCGTCCGGGCGGCGACAGATGCCGACGTGACGATCGTTGGGCTACACTGGCTGTTCGTTTCCCCCAAGGGACTGCATCTGACAACACCGGATGCCGGAATCCGGGCCAGGACGATCGAGTATCTCAAGGCGCTGATCGAGTTCTGCGGCGATCTCGGTGGAGCGGTCATGATCCTGGGCTCGCCGAAGCAGCGCAGCGTCGAGCCGCCGAATACGCATGCCGAGGCACTCGAGCGGGCACGCGAGGCTCTGGCGGCGTGTGCCGATCTGTGTGTGGCCCGGGGGATCATACTTTGTATTGAGGCGCTCGGTCCGGCCGAGACGAATTTCATCAACACGGTGGCCGAGGCGGCGGCGCTGGCTGATGCGGTGGGCAGCACCGGCGTCGATATCATGCTGGATTTCAAGGCGATCTCGACGATGCCGGGCGGGGCGCTGGCCACGATTGAGCGGTTCGGCCGTCGAGCGAAGCACTTTCACGCCAACGAGCCGGACGGTTTCGGCCCGGGCATGAAACCGGGCGGGACAGATTTCGCGCCCGTGCTTCAGGCACTGTTTGCCACCGGTTTCGACGGCTGGGTCTCGGTCGAGCCGTTCGACTACAAACCTGATCCCGATACGGTCGCGAGCACCGCCTACCGAACGCTCCGCGCGGCGGCGGGTATGTGACGCGACCGGATTCGGGACCACCGCCTCATACGCCAGGCTTGCCAGGAAGGAATTGGACAGGCGCAAACAGAGGTCATGGAGAGAGGCCCTGTTTGTGGTTTCTATCCTTGCTGTGACTGGAGCCGGGCCAGGGTATTGGTGGTCGCCCCTTCCGGAAGAGGATCGAATGCGAAGCGAAGCCGATATTGCTAATGTGGCACTGAGCACTTGCCTGACCTGATCTCCGCGTCGCCACCGACAGCCTCAGCGCGAGTGGCCAAATACCTGATCATAGAGTTGACGGTTGTTGATCTCGGTCATCTGTTCATTGTACTTGGGATTCTGCCCCTCGAAGTTGACGTAGTTGTAGGGTTGCCCCTCAAAGTACTCCCCGGTGGCGGTATTCCTGGTGCCCCAGGAATCGGTGTGGTACACAGTGCCGCCTTCCATGTTCGAGATCCAGTCCGTTTCGCCGCGGATGTAGCCGGTGCGGAGATGGTCAATGTAGTCCTGGCTCCGCTGGCGTTCATCGTAGGCGGCCTGCATCATATTCCGGATGTCCGAGGCGTTCTTGGCGATGATCCGGGCGGTCTCCTGCTGCATCTGACGGAGGCGGGCCATGCCTTGCGCGACGTACCGCCGGGCAAATTCATCGTCGATCTGGTAGGACTGCAACATGGCTACGAAGGTGGCGGCAAAGGCCTCGAACCGATCGACCGGGGCCGTTACCGTCAGATGCTGCAGGCTCCAGTTGGTGCCGAGCCGCGAGCCGAAGGAAAAGCCGAATGTGTAGCCCTTGGTCCGGCCGTTTCGAGTGTCGCACGTGTAGACAAACTCCTCGACGGTAACGGGGCCCACGGTGTACACCTGGCTCACCGCTTCAGCCACGTCCTTTCGCGGAAAGACCTGTTCGAGACGGAAATTGCTGGCAATGCCCTGGGCCTCGCATAGGAACGGCAAGGCCCGACTGGGGGGCAGATACCTGGAGATGGGCACGCCGGGTACGGATACGCCCAGCTCCGGGGTCAATACGTCCGCCTTGGCCACGAGGAAGCCGAACTCGCCGGCCGGGTCGCCGGCCAGGAAATGTCCGACGCCCAACTCCTGGACTGTCCACCCCCGAGGAATCGAAAAGGTGGCGGAGCCGTCGCCCAGGCGATACGTCACCAGAGGCGGCACCGTCGAGCCCGTCGGGATGGTGTTGGCGAGGATGCG
>JAFGKA010000195.1 GCA_016928855.1 Phycisphaerae bacterium | reverse complement strand
GAGGGCCCCGCGCTCAATCGCCGGCTCGGTCGCTACAACATGAGCTGGTCGGGCGGCATGGTCATCGGGCCGTTTCTCGGCGGCGTTCTTTTCGAAAAGCACTACGCCGTGCCGTTCGTAGCGGCGGGTGTGCTGCACGGCGTGACTCTCCTGGTGGCGCTGCTGGTGACGACACCGCAGCCGGACCCGACGTCGGCAGAGCCGGCCATGGACGTGCCGCCGGCGGATCCAGGCCCGCCGCCGATCGTCGCAACGTTTCGGACGGTCGCGCGGATCGGACTGGTCGGCAGCTTCATCGCGATGGGCGTGCAGCGGTTCCAGTTGCCGACGCTGGCCAACGATCTGCAGATTCGTGAAGCCGTCTTCGGCGCGGTCGTGCTCGTGTTGAGTCTGGCGAATGTTCTGTGTTTCGCCGTGCTGGGCCGGACGCACAAGTGGCATTACCGGCTGGATTGGCTGCTCGGCGTGCAGGTGATCCTGGCAGCCGCGATCGGCGCGCTCGTGTGGGCGAGGGGCCCGTGGGCCCTGGCCGCGATTGCCGCGGTCGTCGGCGCGTGTGTCGGGCTGACGTATTCATCCAGCCTCTACTATGGTGTCTCGGGCGGACGGCGCCGCGGGCGTCTGATGGCGATACACGAGATGCTGCTGTCGGTCGGGTTCGTCATCGGCGCGATCGGCGGCGGGTTCGTCAGCGATGTATGGGGCTTGCGCGCGGCGTACCCGGTCAGCGCCGCCTTGATCCTCGTCGGCGTCGTGGCGCAGGTCGTGGCCTATCGCCGGCTTCGTCCCAGGCGAATCGCGGTCGTATGAAGCGACGGTTTCCGCTGTCGGCTACGGCTGCGAAGCCGTCGGTGCCCTGGGGAGCCAAGTGCACGTGCGCTTCCCGTTCCAGTTGTCGATCATGGCGTAGTCTACCACCTGGATCGAGCCACCGTCGGCCGTCGGCACGCGGAACTGCATCTGCGTCGTGGGCAGCGATGGCTTGACCGGCACCACGTCCACGTAGCCGGCTTCGGCCGCGATCGCGACCGGTTTGTGAAAATCGGCATCGATGTTCTCATCCCGCGCGAGGACCACGGGGCCGCGCACGAGTGCCTGCTTGTCGTCTCCTGCGCGATTGCTGCCTCGTGGTCCGTCGAGCACGCGGCATCGCATGTCGAGCGTCAGTTCGATCCGGTCATCGACGGTCCAGCTCCGCTCGATGGTGGCGTAGGTGCCTGGAACAGCCCGGGCCACCGTTCCGTTGACGCTCAGCCGGGTTTCGGTACTCCATGCGGGGATACGCAGCCGAATGGTGAACTTCTCCGGTGTCTCGGGGGCGACGCGCACCACGATGGTGCCGGACGTCGGGTAGTCCGTCGCGATTTCGAGGCGTACCCGCTTGCCGGCCGGTGTCGACGTCGTCGCCGTGCACGCGTTGTACAGGTTTATGACCGGCCCGATCCGGGAGTCCATGATGGCAACAACGGGCAGGTACGCGAGCCCCATGGGGCCGTTCAGGTTGCAGCAGGTCACATACACACCGTCGATGGTCCCGCCCCAGCCTTCCGGGTTCGTCTTGACGCCGTTGAGCAGATTGACGTAGCTGAAGCCGTCGCCTTCCGGCTTCATGGCACCGAGCAGGCCGTTGTAGGCGTACCGCTCGATCTCATCGACGGTCGAAGGATCGCCGGTCAGGCGTAGGATCTGGCTGCAGAACTTGAGCCACGTGACTCCGACGCATGTTTCCATCATCCGCTTCATGTCGGGGTTGGTCTGCTCCAGAGCGGTGTTGTCCCAGGCCTCGCCGAGGACCGCCGGGTGATACGGCTGGTCACCGCCACCGTTGCCGATGATCGTGATCTCTTTCTCGCGGACGTTGCGGTAGAGCGTCAGGACGGCCTTCTTCCATCGCTCGTTGCCAGTCGCGCGGTAGTATTCGATCACACCCTCAAACAGCGACAGCATCTCATACGCCTTCGGGTAGACGCCGCCGATCTTGTAGGGCTCCGTGTTGTTCAAGGCCTCGTCGATGATCCGATGGCCCTTGGCGCCGCCTTCGACCTCGACGATGTACTTGGCGAAGTCGAGGTAGCTCTGCGTGCCGGTCCGCTTGTAGAGCCGCAGGATGGGTTCGAGAATCGTGCTCGATTCGATGTGATTCGGGCTCCAGCCCTGATCGACGATTCGCACTTTGGGGGGTGGCCCGATCTGGGCGACGGTCACATCCGCCAAGTCGATCATGGCCTGCAGAACGGCCGGATCGTTCTCGACGTGCTCGTAGTAGCCGTCCAACCCGAGCAGGACGTACTTGCGCTCCCAAAGCTCTCCGCCGGGTCCATCGGGCTGCGCGGCCACCTCGGAACAACTGATACTGCCGTTGGCGCGCCGGGTGGTCAGCAGATCCACTACAGTCGCGGTCAGGATCCGTTTCAACTCGGGGTCTTGCGTGTACCGGTAGAGCAGGCTGCCCGATCGTACCGCCTTGCCCCACATCTCGCCCTGGGCAAACACCTTGCGTCCCGTCCGGAACATCTCCACGAAGCCCGCATACGGCACCACGCCCTTGTTCCAGTGGGTGATGGAGTTCTGGATGGCCTCTTCCAGGCCGCCCCTGAAGTGGACGGCGTCGGCCGACAGGGGGGTGAATTCATCCTGAATCGGCGGGGCGGCCAGGGCCACGACCGACGAGCAGGTCGTCAGCAGAACTGCGGCGATGAGCGTGGAAACAGAACCGGTATGAGTCGTATCCATGAAACAATGCCTCCTGATTCGACCACGTGCCAGGCTCTTCTGGTGACGCAGGCCAGCAGTATACCCGCAACCCGGCGTCCTGTTGACCATCGCCTCGACCTCTGACCGGCTCGACCTGACAGTGCCTGCGCAAAGAAATCGCCGCACGAGCGGCCGCCTGTGGCGACTTCCCGCGCGGCGATGATCGTGCTCCGGTCGCGGCATCCGGCCGGTGGCTTCGCTCCATACCCCTCAGAGAATTCCCGCACCGAACTCGCTGTCCGGCTCGGGCTCTGGTTCCCGTTGCCGTTTGGGCGGCGGTGCCGGCTCGCTGTGTCCGTCGGTCCGCAACTCGATCGGTTTCTTGGTCGGCTGTGGCTCGGGTTCGATGTCGGCCGAGAAGTCCGCGTCGGTTTCCGTATCCGCTTCGTCGTCCGTGTCTGACTCCGTCTCGGTCTCGGCGTCGAAATCCGTGTCCTCGTCCGCTTCGGTGTCCTGTTCTTCGTCGGCGACGTTGTTGTCGTCACGGAATCGCGGATATCGGCTCGCGGTTTCGTCATCGCGCCGGCTTCGGCGTTTCTCGGCATCGCGCTTCAGGTCGGCGATGAGGTCATCGTAGTCTGTTTCGCAGAAGTCATCGTCATCGAAGGCGACTGGCTGGTAATCAGGGGATTGCGCCTTCTCCTGTTCGTCCTTGTAGGCGGCTCGAACGGCGGCCTCGATGCGTTCGCGGCACTGGCTGTTGATCGGGTGCGCCACATCCGCGTGAAACTTCGGCCGGCCGTCGGCACCCTTGCGGACGTGGTCGCGGTTGAGTTTCGTGCCGCATTCATTGCAAAAGCGTGCACGGGAGTGATTCTTCGTGCGGCATCGGGGGCAGCGGTCGGCGAGTTTGCGGCTCGGCATGGCGACGAAGATGCCATTGACACCATCGATGATTTTCAGGTCACGGATGACGAACTCGCCATCCAGCGTGACGCTGCAGAACGCGCGCAGCCGGTCCTTATTGCTGCGATTGGGGATCAATCTGACCCGGACTTCGGTGATCTCCATGATGCCCTCCTCACGGGTAGTTGGAGTCTTCAACGCAGTTCGTCTCGAGCCGTGTGGCCTCCGCTCGGATACCCGGCACGGCCCGCACTTCCTTGACGCATTCCGCGGCCTCCTCCGCGGAATCCCATGCGGTGAAAAACGTCGATCCACTTCCACACAGCCGCCAGGGCCTGCCGAAGCGGCGCTGCAGCTCGGCGTGCAGATCCGCCAGCGCGCCGAAACCGCGAAACGCGGGCGCTTCCAGCCCGTTGCGGCAATGTTCCAGTAATTCCAGGGCGGTCCACCGTGCGGTGGCCTGGCGGTCGGCGAAGGCGCGGGAGCCGTCCGCCGATGGACGCAGGTCGTCCGGTCGCACATGGGCGTAGACAGTCGGTGTGGCTACATGGATGTTCGGCATCGCCAGGGTGACCCATCCAGCCCAGGCGAAGGGAATGGGTTCGACGAATTCGCCCCGACCGCGGGCGATGGCGGTGCCACCGACCAGCAGCAGGGGGACGTCGGAGCCGACCGTTGCGGCCAGCGGAAGAAGCTGCGGGGTGGGCCAGTGCAGGCCCCAGATGACGTTGAGACCGCGCAGCGTAGCCGCCGCGTCGGAGCTGCCGCCGCCAAGCCCGGCACCGGCCGGAATTCGTTTATTCAACGTGATCGCGGCCCCCTCGCGAACGCCGGCACGTCGTGCGAGACGCATCGCGGCCTTATGGACGAGGTTCCGCTCGTCGGTCGGGACGCTTGTGTCGTTGCAGGTGATGGTGACGTCGGCGCTGTCGGGCTGCGGCGCGAACGTCAGTTCGTCTCCCCAGTCCAGGCTCGATGCGACGGTTTCCAACTCGTGGTATCCGTCGGATCGCCGCTCGAGCAGATCCAGCGTCCAGTTGATCTTCGCAGGGGCTGAGGCCACCATAGCGTCACCGTGCGTTATGGATCACGCCGGCTTGTGGTCGTTCCTCGCGATCTGCCTCAGCAAGTTTACCGATGTTTCGCAGTGCGGTCCTGTGTGACTCACCCACGACAGCGTTGTCGAATCGGGTGTTCGAGAGAGAACCTGCGAATACGAAAAGCGGAAGCCTTGGTGAAATTGATGGACAGAACGCGAGATGCGACGTGACAGTCCGGTCGCGAAATTTCTCGTGGTGTCGTACATGATGCCGTTCCGTTTCGACCGACAAACCACCTTCTTTGCATTCTAGCGGCAGCCACCTGGGTGTCAAGCCTTGCGGGGGCGAACCTAAGCTCATGTTGTCGCGAGGGTTGTGGCGCATGCCGCCGTTTCGCAGCGAACGGAACGTTTTTTGTTTGATTCGCGCTCCCGTTGCTCTTGAAGCGGGACCCGGGCGGCGTACAATACCAGCCATGGCCAAGGAGGGTAAAAAACCCGCGATGGATCGCCTCTACAAGTGTGACTGCCTGAAGTTCCTCGCCCGTTTCCGCAAGCGTTTCGTCCATCTGGTCTTCGCCGACCCGCCGTTCAATATCGGGTACAAGTACGATCAGTACTGCGACAAGATGGAATACGAGGCCTATGTGGACTGGACGCGGAAGTGGATGGCGGCGTGCCAGCGCGTCCTCCGGCCGGATGGCTCGTTCTATATTGCGATCGGAGATGAGTTCGCCGCGGAAGTGCGGACAATCGGCCGCGAACTCGGGCTGCACCTGCGGAACTGGATCATCTGGCATTACACGTTCGGCCAGCAGACCAAGAACATGTTTGCCCGCTCGCACACGCACATCTTCTACTTCGTGATGGACCCGACGAATTTCGTATTCAACGACACGCATGTACGGTTTCCCAGCGCCCGGCACACCGAATACAGCGACAAGCGGGCCGATCCGATGGGGCGCGTGCCCGACAATACGTGGGACGAGTTTCCGCGGGTATGCGGTACGTTTCGCGAGCGCGAGGGCTGGCACGGCTGCCAGATGCCCGAATCGCTGCTGATGCGGATCATCCGGGCCAGCAGCAATCCGGGCGACGTCGTGCTGGATCCGTTCAGCGGCAGCGGGACAACGCTCGTCAGTGCCGCCAAGCTCGGCCGGCATTACCTGGGCACGGATCTCTCCGACAACTATGTCGCGTACGCCCGCAAGCGGCTGGGCGACGTCCAGGCCGCACTCAAGGGCGATACGCGTTTCGGTGGCTGGTCTGCTCTGGCCGTCGATACGCTCTGTTCACTCTATCGCGAAACCGGCACGGCCCGGACCAATCTCACCCCCAACGCCGTCGCGATGGACTGCTTTACGCGTTTACTGAACGTGCGCTTGGGCACAAGCTACACTGCCGACGAGGTAGCCGCGCAGCTCGAGGCGCTCGATCGAGCCGTGGTCCTGCCCCGTCTGCGCAACGACCGGCCGTACAAGCGGCGCCAGCCGCAGGCCGAGCCCCGACTCGCTCTCCGCCGCCGGGCCCGAAGCGATGAGCCAACCCTCTGGTCGGAAGCAATGTGAGGGCAACCGTTTCTTCCAGTGGGGCGCAATTCGAGCAACACCTTCAGCTCGGCAGGAAAAAGGAACAGCGCGGAGTCGCCGCACGCCACGAAAGCGGGAACTTGGACTATCCTCTTCTTTGTGTCTTACAGCCTTTGTGTTGAAGCCTCTTCTCTGTTGGCGCCTCGCCTTCGCGGGATGATCCGGAGACGCAGACCCCGCGGTTGCGGATAAGCTGGCCTGACTTCTTTCCGGCTTGCGGGTAGGATGCGGTACGGACGCCGGGTCGGTGGAACTTGGGTCGCGTGACAGCGGAGACGGTTGGATGCCGAGATCGAGGGCCATGCGGGCGACGCTTGTCGCGTTGGGGGCGAACCTTCTGCTGCTTGGGGTGAAAGCGGCGGCGACGGGGCTTTCCGACAGTCTGACGATTTTCTCCGAAACGTTGAACTCACTGTCCGATGTCGTGTCGGCGATCGTGATTCTGGTCTGCGTGCGCTGGGCGTGGATGCTGCCGGATGAGGACCACCCGTTCGGGCATCGCCGTGCCGAGCCGATCGCCGGGCTGTTCGTCGCGATTCTCACGGGCATTCTCGGCTTCGAGGTCTGCCGGACGGTGATTCTCGGCCTGGTTCGAGGCGAGGTCTCCGAACGCATCGGCCCGTACCCGATCGCAGCGCTCTGTGGAACGGCGATGCTGAAGGCTGTCCTCGCGGTCTACTTCCGGCGGATCGGCAAGTCGCTGAACAGTCCCGCATTCCGTGCCACCGCCGTTGATTGCCGTAACGACGTGCTCATCGCTTCGCAGGGCCTGGCCGGTGTCGTGCTGGCCGAACTGCGGCTGCCCGTGCTCGACACGGTCGCGGCCCTGATCGTCGGCGTTTACATTCTCTATAGCGGCCACCGGATTGGGATGGAGAATCTCGACTACCTGATGGGCAAGGCCCCGGACGAAGCGCTGCTGGCCCGGATCCGCGCGGCGGCCGAGCGGGTGCCCGCCGTCCGCGAAGTGGATGACGTAAAGGGCCATTTTGTAGGCACTTTCGTGCACGTCGAGTTGACGGCCCGCGTCGATGGGACGCTTTCGACGCACGCCTCGCACGAGGTCAGCGAGGCCGTCCAGCGATCGATCGAGGCCATCGAGGTGGTCGACCGGGCGTTCGTGCACATCGAGCCCGTCGGGTAGGGTCCGCCCTGGCGGACCATTCGAGCGCAGT
>JAFGKA010000194.1 GCA_016928855.1 Phycisphaerae bacterium | reverse complement strand
CACGGCTGGTCCAACCTGCAATCGCTGCATATCAACCTGCCATTCGCCAATGACGAAGAGTTCGGTCGCCTGCACGCCGCAATACGACTCATCCTGCCGATCCTGCCGGCGCTGGCCGCCAGCTCCCCGATCGTCGATGGCCGCGTGACGGACGTGCTCGACAGCCGACTCGAAGCGTATCGCGACAACTGTGCGCGGATCCCGTGCGTGAGCGGGCGGGTGATTCCGGAACCGCTCTTCAGCATCGGCGCATACCATGAGCGCATCCTGGCGCAGATCTACGCGGCGCTGCGCCCCTTCGACCCCGAGGGTGTGCTGTGCCACGAATGGGTCAATGCCCGCGGCGCCATCGCCCGATTCGAGCGGAATTCGATCGAAATCCGCGTGCTGGACGTGCAGGAATGCCCGGCGGCCGACCTCGCAATCGCTTCCACGGTGACGACGGTACTCAAGCAGCTCGTCAACGACACGTGGTCCGACCTCGCCGCCCAGCAGGCCTGGTCGTGCGAGCCACTGGTCAAGATCCTCGACAACACGACGCGCCACGCTGAAGCGGCCATGATCGGCAACCGAAACTACCTGCGGGCACTGGGCTGGCCAAAGCCCGGGGGCTGCACCGCCGGCCAGCTCTGGCGACACCTGATCGATGCGGCCGCCGCCCACGACGCCGAAACAATGGCACCCCATCGGGCCGCACTCAATGTGATTCTGTCGCAAGGCACGCTGGCCCGGCGAATCCTCGCCGCCGTCGGCGAGCCAGACGCGCCCCAACTGCGGGATCGGCTGCATGCCACGTACGGCGAACTCTGCGCATGCCTGGCCACCGGCCGGCTTTTCGAACCGGCAACCGCCTGCAAACCGGCAATGTAATCTTGGGTGGCACTGGCGGCTTGCCCGCCAGTGGACGCACCTGATCTCACGGCGCGACGGGTGGCTCCGTAGCGCCGGTGGTCTTCCCACCAGTGGCCTCCCACGGCCCGCCGGCGTTGACCGCCATCATCGCCCGCACGGCGTCCAGGTGCTCGCCGATGCGACTCTTCGCGGTCAGATCCCACAGCGAGGTTTCCTTGGCCCGCAACGCGAACGTGGCCACGGTCCAGGCCTGTGCCCAGCCGGCCTCCAGGCTCCAAGCCCCCCACCCGGCATCGGCGGAACTGGCCCAGTAATCCCAGCGTTTGAAATCGAACGCCCGGAACCACCAGCCGTTGAGCCACGGATGCTCCGGCGCCCGCACCTGTATACGGCATGCATACGCCGCCAGCCGATCCTCCGCCCGCCGCAGATCCGCATCGCCCGTGGCGGCTACGGCCTCACGCAGCCCGAGCAGCGCGAAACCGGTCGTGTAAAGCTGATCCGACGCCGGATCGCCGTTCGCCTGAATCAACGGCGTCTCGCGAGTGCCATACTCAGCGTTGCTGGTCGGCGGAAGGTAATGCCCGCTGCCCGTGCGGCCGAGTCGGACGGCAATCGCCCCGGTCGCCGCGTCCTGGCATTCGAGCAAGCCGTCGGCAACCCGTTTGAGCCACCCGCGATGCTCGGGCGTGTCCTCCACGCGCACAAGCCAGGCCAGGCAAAGCAGCATCCGCGCCCGCTCCAGCTCGTTGTTCCACTGCCATTTATCCGGATACGCCTCCACGGTCATCCGGATCGCGGTCCGCGTCTTGTCGAGAAACTCACGATGCCCGGTGTGCCGGTAGGCCCAGAGGTAGCAGGCCCACAGGTACGACTCATAGTGCGGCGACGGGTCCACGCGCTCGGCATCATGGAAATGCCGCCACCCGTGCTGCTCGAGCGGCGCAATGTCGATCCGGTTGCCGCGGAAGCCAAGCGGACCGGTCGTGCGCAGATTCGCCAGCAGCGCCCGCATCAGCCGTTCGTCCCATCGATCCGAATCGAGGCAGGCCGCCGCCATCATCGTCGCCAGCATGACACGTGCATCGTCGTCACCGTAGTTCGCGCAGCTCCACGCCGGCGAAATCGTCCCCCAAGCGATCAACCCGAACGCGGGATGTTTCGGATCGCCCCGCACACCGCCGTGCATGTCCGAGATGAAGAATACATAGTCGAGCAGGTTTCGACCGATCTGCCCGGCGCGTCCCCCGTCGTTGAGCATCGCGTCGATCGCGAAACACATCGCCGATTCAGCGTTACAGTCCGCACGCAGCACCGCCCGCTGCGGCTGGCTGCCGTCATAGTGGATCACCGACGAAAACCCCTCGAGGATCCCGTGGCTTCCGTCACCGACGGGCGCCTCCGGGCCGGGCATCGGGCAGGCCTCAACATTCTCACGCAGGAGCTTGTGAATCTCCGCCTCGCGCGACGCATCGACGAGCAGTCGGGAATCACGCAGCCAGGCCACAGCGGCCTCGATCGAACGGCGCTCGGCATCCGCCGGAAGCGAATCCGCCGGGCGAAATGCCGGCCGGATCGGCGGTTCAAAACGCAGAACCACCGGCGGCGCCCCCGGACACAGCTTCGCAAGCAGATGCGTCCACAGCGCGCACCAGTCCTGCGCGGGCGCAAATCGGCCGGTGACAAACCGACTCAGCGCCGTCGTCGCCACCCACAACTGCTGGTCCGGAATCTCGATGAGAATCGGGAATCGTTCTTCAGGCAGGCCAAAGACCGCTTTGTCGAAACCGGCCACGCGAGCGGCCACAACCAGCGGGTCCGGCGCAGGCATGGGCAGGAGATGACAATCCGGCGCCACGAGGATATGCATGGACGGCAGCGCCTCGCCGAACGCGTCGGAAGCCACGATGAGTCGTTCCCACTCCGTCTTCCGAGGCGAACCGATGCGAACTCCCGGAACGGCAGCAGGATACTCGATGTAGAGACGCAAGCGTTTGCCGGCCGCTTCGCTGAGCGAACGTTCGTTCACCATGGTTCGGCCCCGGGGGTAACCATCCGCCAGAATCAGGACGGCCGCCCCGGCCGGCGCGCGCTCGATCGCCCTGGCGGGCGTCGTATGACGGTCGAAGGCTACTCCCGACTGCGTCAACGCAACGAAAAGATCGTTATCCAGTCGACAACTGAGAACCAGGTCGGTCTCCGCCGCAACCGCCCCGGTAGCCGCGAGCATCGACGCCAGGATGAACCAGCACGTGCAAACCCTCTGCATGATCGAAACCTCCTCATGAATTCGACACGCAGTAGAGCCGCTCTTGACCGTTGATTCAAGTGCGGGGCAAACGCCCGGGGACGTTACTCATGATTGCCGATCAAGCACCGGCCCCGCCCCTCGCCACACCGCACACGCGGGGACGTTACTCATTATTGCCGACCAAGCGCCGGCTCGACCGCTCGCCACACCGCACCGTAGACGCGGCACACAATAATGAGTGATGTCCCCCTCTCGCCTGATGTCCCCCTCTCGCCTGATCGATCCCCCTTGTGGCGATCACCCATTGCAGTATGCTGAAGCGGCCGTAGCACGCGGGTATCTGTGTAATGGCCCACGAAGGCCACCGCCCCGAAGAAGTGAACGTGCGTGGCTGGGCGCGCCGCCCCCTCGAACAACCGCCCCGAAGGGGCGAAGGTGTGTAGCCAGGGGCGTAAGCCCCTGGGAGAAGTGCCATATTGAAGAACAAGCCCCAAAGGGGCGAAGGTATGTAGCCAGGGGCGTAAGCCCCTGGGAGAAGTGCCATATAGAAGAACAAGCCCCGAAGGGGCGACAGAGATCCCCGCTCGTGCTGAAGATAAGAATCAACCTCCCCGGCCGGAAACACAGGAGAGCCCCATGCCCCCTCATCCCCCCAGGCAACTGATCCGAATCACCATCGCCCTGTGGGCCGGCTCGGCCGCGATCGCCCTGGCCGCCGACCGCCGGCCGAACATCGTGATCATCATGCCCGATCAGATGCGAGGCCAGGCGATGGGCGTGGCCGGCAACACCCAGGTGCGCACGCCCCATATCGACCGGCTCGCCGAAAGCGGCGTCTACCTGCCGAACACGATCGCGAACAACCCCGTATGCTGCCCAGCCCGCGCGACGATCCTGACCGGCACCTATCCACACGAGCACGGCATGATCGTCAACGATCTCAAGCTGCGCGGCTCGACCGTCACACTGGCCGAGCGGCTGGCCGATGCCGGCTACGCCACGGGCTTCGTCGGCAAGTGGCACCTCGAAGGCGGCGTGCGCATGCCCGGCTTCGTCCCGCCCGGGCCCCGGCGGCAGGGCTTTGCGTTCTGGGCCGCCAACGTCTGCAACCACAACCACTTCAAGAGCATCTACTTCCGTGATACGGACGAACCGATCCATATGGACCGCTACGAAACCGAGGTCTGGACCGACGAGGCGATCGGCTTCATACGCGCCAACAAGGATCGGCCGTTCTTCCTCTGGTGGACCTGCGGCCCGCCGCACAATCCGTACGGCGCGCCGGAGGAATTCGAGAAGCTCTACGATCCGGCCACGCTGCAAATACGGCCCAACTGGACCCAGCCCGAACGCTTCGGCACCCGCGAAGACATCGCCAAATACTACGCGATGATCACCGACATCGATGAGCAGGTCGGACGCATCACCCAGGAACTGGAAATCCTCAACCTGACCCAGGACACGCTCGTCCTGTTCATCTCCGACCACGGCGACATGCTCGGCTCGCACGGCGGCACCTTCAAGTGCAAGCCATGGGAAGAATCGATTCGCGTGCCCGGTATCCTTGCCTATCCACGAAAGATCCGCGCCGGCCAGAAGCGCGACCTGTTGTTCTCGCACGTCGATATCGCACCGACCGTCCTGGCGTGGTGCAGCCTCGATGTCCCCGCCGGTCTGCACGGCCGGGACCTGCACCGCCAGTTGAACGGCGAGAGCGACCAGGAGCCCGAAGCGGTGTTCATGCAAATCTACGAACCGCGGCCTCAAACCCAGGTTCCCGCTGGCTGGCGAGGCGTGCGCACCAAACGCTACACCTACGCTCGGCTCGAAGACAAACCCTGGCTCCTGTTCGACCTCCAGGAAGACCCCTACCAGATGAAAAACCTCGTCGACCAACCGGAAACGGCCACGATCCAGGCGCAGCTCGACCGGCTCATCCAGCAGGAAATCGCCCGCACCGGCGACAGTTGGAGCGTCAATCTCCCCGAGACCACAATGCTCTACCGCGGCCCGGCCGTCGTTCACCCACGCGAACTGGCCGACAAGGAGCCAGAACAACACAAGAGCCCAACAGTCCGGTGAGCCACACCCCCTGCCACAGGAGCCGCCGAGATGGGCAACCGACGAATAGCGAGCCGGTGCCGTGGTTGAGGAACCTGTTTTCGGAGACTCGTGCCCACGATGACCGCAACCATATCGTTGGAGTCCGCTGGTCGATTGGGTACACTGAAGTCATGCGGTGGCGCGCCCGGTCCTGGGCCGTGGAACCCGTAATCCCATGAAAGGCTGTCTCCATGCCGGGTGGTATGATGCCCGGTGTGGCCGAAGAACAAGGAGACAGCCATGAGAACAAATGGGAGCGTATGCCAAGTGGGATTGGATTGCCACCGGACGTTCAGTAAAGCGACAGCTCGCGACGAAGACGGGCAGGTGGTCTGGCGTCGGCGGCTGGAGCACAGGGACCGCGCAACGTTGAAGGACGAGTTGTCGAGCTGGCCGGAAGGGATGGCGGTGATCCTGGAGTCCACGTTCGGGTGGGGCTGGATGAGTGACGAGTTGCTGGAGGCAGGCTTGGAGCCCCACCTGGCGAACAGCCGGAAGGTGGCGGCTTGGCGTGATGCCCGCGGGCTGGCGAAATCAGACCGGATCGACGCGGACTTGTTGTCGGAACTCTGGCTGCAACGGCCACGGTGGTGGGAGGTGTGGCTGGCGCCGCCGGAGGTCCGGGAGCGACGCGAGTGGATGCGATACCGGATGACGCTGGTGGCGATGCAGACGGGGCTGAAGAACCGGATTCACGCATTGCTCCATCGTCACGGGATTGTGAATGAACATTCGGATCTGTTCGGGGCGCAGGGGCGGCGGATGCTGAACTCGCTGGTGGCGCCGGCAGAGGACGACGTCACGCTTCCGGAGAGCGCACGCGCGACGCTGAAGGGCTACCTGCAGCTCCTGGATCACGTGCGGCGTCAGATCGCACGGGTGACGCGCGAATATCGTAAACAGCTGACCCTGTCCTCAGCCGCTCGTCGATTGATGACGTTGCCGGGGATCGGGCAGATCCTGGCGTACACGATCATGGCGGAGATCGGGCAGATCGAACGGTTTCGCAGCAGCAAGCACCTCGCTTCGTACAGCCTTCTGGTTCCGCGCGCCACCGACAGCGGTGAGCCGTTTGATCCGGACAATCCGAAGGGCCGGCACATCGGACACATGGGTCGCCGAACGCTGAAATGGGCGTGGATCGAGGCGGCCCATGGCGCGGTGCGTTCCGGGGGCCGGTTCCGTGCGATCTTTGATCGAGTAACGGACGGCGGGAAGAAGAATCGCAACCGGGGCTATATTGTGGTGGCGAATGAGTTGTGTCGCATCGGACACGTGTTGATCGAGAAGGATACGGACTACTGCGCGGATCGGCCGGCCCGTCCCGGCAGCCGCGTGGCCAAGCACGATTCTCGTCCGGGAATGGGCCAGCCCGAGGACCCTATGGTCGCTGCCGCCGTCTGAGGTGGCTTCAGGCCTCTCCGTAAGTGGGCCGCCCGCACCGGACGAGATCGTGTGGCCGCGCCGCGAGGCGCCAGAACAAATGGATAGTTGGACCCGTCGAGAGGTCCTGGCCGGTGCACGGACGAGAGACGCAGGAGTGTGCTCATGGCAACCACTGACCGACTGCTGCGCGGAAGCCTCCGCCGGTTCCCGCGACCACCGCCGAAGAAGTTCTTCTACACACTCCCCCTTTGGAGGAAATCGTATTCTTCCTCTTGACGGGAACGTGCCTTTCATGGATAGGGTCCGCCCTGGCGGACCTCTGATGACGGTGTTGCCAGACGGAATGGTCCGCCAAGGCGGACCCTACATGACTGATACACGGCTATAATCAGATAGGCATCTTTTCTCCGAGGGAGGTAATCGAGCCGTGACGAAACCCAAAACGTTCGATTGCGTCGCGATGAAGTCTGAGATTCAGCAGAAACTTCAGGCCGAGTTCCCCGATATGCCCGAGATGGAGAAGCGGCGTATGCAGTTGGATCGTGTGCGGCACAATCCCGTTCTCGGATCCCTCATGGAGAATGTCAGGATAGTACAGTTGAACCGACGTTCCGGTGGGGAATAGAGGACAGATCCACCCGGCCGGCATTACCGGCGTCGTCCAGTGAGCCAGGCGGGTGTGTAACCGGGACGCAGCTTGTTTTCACCTGGCCGCGTCCCGGTTTCACGCTCTGCGAAACCGGCTTGACCCTGACAGAGGAAGCAGGCGATGAAACCGAGGGCACTTGTATGCAGCGCCGCTGGGTGGTGCATTTTTCTGGCAGCGGCAACATGCCTTTCCCTGGGTGCACACGGGTGCAAGCGGGAAGTGGCCGGGCCTGCAAACGTGGGCAAGAGCCAAACAGCGCTTATTCGTGAGTTCAGTCTGCAGACGGATCCTTCGGGCGCGGCCATCGCCGACTACCTCCAGGCGGTCAAGGCCCTAAAGGAGGCGGGCTGGACTTCGGAATCGCTCAAGGAGCTGGCGCGCGATGATGCGCAACCGCCCGACATCGCACTTGGGGTATTGGAGGAGGCGGCAGAATCTGTGTTGCGCGGCGCGAAGCGGCGGAATGCAGGAATTCCAGAGCTACCTTGGTTCGAAACTCAACTGACCCTAGGATCGGATACGGTTGACATGGCCGATTTGAGTCTTGCCTGCAATGCTACCCTCGTAGTCGCGCGCCGAGCGTCACGTGGAGCAGATTACGAACGAGGTTATCGTCTCGAAGGTGCTGTGTTCGCGATGGGGCAGCACCTAGCGGGCTCGGACAACGACCTGCTTTCGGCTATCGGTATCGTCTGCAAACAGAAGGTGCTTGACCTTCTACGAGAAACCGCCCTCGAAAAAGGGGATTCCGAGTCAGCAGCCGAGTACGACGCAATACGCGCCGATGTGGATAAGGAGCTCGAGATACATAAGAACAGGAGTCATAATAGAGAACCGGGGCTTCGAGACATCATCGATACCATGAGACAGTGAATCGTTTTGACCACGACAATGCAACAGCTTCGTGTCAGGCAACAGGCGCGATGGCGTATCCCGATCGGAGATTGACATGCGTACAAGCATCCTCGCTGTTTCCTGCTGCTGTCTGACGTTCAGCACCCTCGTATTGGAGGGTCAGCCCCCGCCTGCCAACAGCCGGCCGGCTGTCGTGTTCGCCGAGAATGAACACATTCGCGTCGGCATTCACCTCGCATGGGGCGGCGCGATCACGCATGTCTCGGAGCCCGGCGGCCCGAACCTGATCAACTCGCACGATCTGGGCCGGCAGATCCAGCAGTCGTACTACTCCGGCCCCGCCAACTACCAGCGCGCAGGTAAACGCAAGAGCCCGCACTGGGCATCATTCCCCTGGAATCCGATCCAGACCGGTGACGCCTTCCACAACGGATCCAGGGTGCTCGACCATCGGGCCCGCGACGGCCAACTGTATGTCAAGACCATCCCCATGCTCTGGCCGATGGATAACGACCCGGCCGAGTGCGTCATGGAGACCTGGATTACCCTCTCGCCGGACGCGCCGACATTCATCTACCGCGCCCGCCTGACCAACGCACGCGGCGACAAGACCCAGTATTCACACGGCATGAACCAGGAGGTGCCGGCGGTCTATGTGAACGGGCCATGGCACAGGCTCATCACATACAAGGGAGACAAGCCGTTCGCCGACGAGAAACCCAGCGAAGTGCGCAACGACCACCAGGAAGGCTGGCCGTGGGTCAACTTCCTGGCGACAGAGGGCTGGGCGGCCCTGGTCAATGACGCCGGCACCGGCATCGGCGTGTGCGTCCCCACGGCGACGGAGTTCCACGGCGGATTCCACGGCCAACGCGGCCGCGGCGACGAGAAGTCCGCCAACACGGGCTACATGTCGCCGATCACGACCGAAATCCTCGATCACAACATCGTCTGCGAATACACCTGCACATTCGTCCTGGGCGACATCCCGCGAATCCGCACCGAGGCCCGGCGCGTGGCCTCACGGACGCTTCCCGCGTGGACCTTCGATCGCGCCCGGCAGGGCTGGCACTACCAGAACGGCCATGACGCCGGCTATCCGTTGGCGGGACGGGGCCTGGCGGTCAGGGCAACGGACCCTGTCCGGCCCGTACGCCTGATCGGCCCCATGACGTTCTGGCACGCCGAAGCCGCCCCGCAAATCGCGGTGCGGATCTCGTCGGCCGCCGTCGGCACCATGACGATCTTCTGGCGCGGTATGCCCCCGGATGAGGCTTCCACCAGACCCAGCGAATGGAGCACCTGGCGGCAGAGCTGGTGGACAAACGATCGGTCCGCAACCGGCACCGTTCCGGCGGGCGACAAGAACACGGTCACAATCAGCTTCGCGGAATCACCAACCTACGCCGGCGCCATGACCGGCCTGGCGATCGACATCCCGGACGGCGTGACCATTCACGACATCCGCCTGCTCGGCAAATAGACCCCAACGCTGCAAAGAGGATAACCACGAAGGGCCTGAAGAACACGAAGAAAACTAGAGATCTGACGAGGGGCTGAAGAAGCCATCCAACTGGCTCCGGGGTCCGTCTCTTTGCGTGAACTGGATCGTCCCAAACCCCATTCTTCGTGCTCTTCGTGGCCTTCGTGGTGGTGTCTTCTGATACAACGAGGGGGTAGACCACGATAACCGAACAGGTTCATCAATAACGCCCCGGCCAAGTGAAACGCTCCGCGAGCGCGGACTGCGCGCCGGGAATGGCGAAGCCTTTGGACTGCGGCGGCGCGACGCCGCTTTGGCTCGCGGCGGAGCCGCCCCCCGTCGGCCACGTCATCATGCCCCGCTGCAGCGCACAAGCATGCATGAGCACAGACCGCAAGCCCCGTCAGCGACCGCACCCTCCACGTCTACACACCCGGAACGCCGAAACCGAGTCAAACCAAAGCCGTCGACGCCGACATGCGACTGCCCGGCATAAACGACAACTTCACCGGCCGGGCACCCGATCTCGGCGCGTACGAGACCGGCCGCCCCCTGCCTCACGACGGACCGAAACCGGCCCGAAAGCGATGAGGACACACACGCGAGGAAACCGTATACTGTCGCGAACTGAAACCGCCATTCTTTGAGAAGGTGCAGGCAGACCCATGAACCATCCGAACGCCGATTCGTCCCACGCGCGATTCCGTTGGAACACGATCCCCTTGAGCCTGGCCGCTGTCTTGATGTGTTGTCCGCTCGCGGCCGCGCAGGAGAATCAGGCCGCGCCCGCCAGTGCCCCACAGGTATCGGCGGCACCCGCTGCCGGTTCCGCGGATGCAGGCAACGCCGCTGCGGGACGCCTCGTGCGCATCGCCAGTAATACGCTGCGGCTCGGCTTCGACCGTTCCAGCGGCGCGCTGCGCGAGCTGGCCGAACTGCCGGACGCCGCCAATCTCCTCGACGACAACGAAGAGCCCTTCGCCCTGTGGAAGATCCAGATCGTCGATGGCGAAACGACGCAGGAACTCGCGGCCGATCAACTGGGCCCGCCGGAAATCCAATCCCAGCCAAACGCCAAGGCGTTGCGCATGACCTGGACCTGCCGCACGCCGGCCTCGCAACAGCCGATGCGCGTCGAGGTCGAGGTCCGGCTGGACGATCAGGGCACCGCCGTCAGCCATTGGGCGCTGACAATCCACAAGCCGCGTGCCACGCGACTGACGGAAGTCGCCTGCCCCCGCATCGCCGGCCTCGATCTCGGCGACGAGCAGGCCCTCGCGGTTCCCGTGCGAATGGGCTCGCTTTCGCATTCGCCGCAAGCGCTGCTGCGCGGCCCCGACGGCAAGGGTCGCCGCCTGATGTGGTCCTACCCGAACACCCTGTCGCTGCAATGCCTGGCCTACTACCAGCCGGACGGCCCCGGCCTGTACGTCGCCAGCGACGACGTCGAAGCCTACGCGAAGATGTTCGCGCTCTGGGGCGACGGCAACGATCGCATCCACTTCGAGATGACGCATGCACCGGAGTGGAACGCGGCCGACACGGATGTGTTCCGGCTTCCCTACGCGCCCATCATCGGCGCCTTCCATGGCGACTGGTCGACGGCGGCGCAGCGCTACCGGGAATCGCCCGCTTCGCGCGTGATGGCCGATCGCGGCCGTCTTCGCAGCGGCCGGACACCGGCATGGGTGCATGAGACGGGGCTCTGGGTCTGGAACCGTGGCCGGTCTCCAGGCGTGCTGCCGCCGGCGGCCATTCTCCAAGAGCACCTGCGCACACCGGTCAGTGTCTTCTGGCACTGGTGGCACGGCTGCGCCTACGACGTCGGCTTCCCCGAGTATCTGCCACCCCGCGAGGGAGCCGCCGCGTTCCGGGCCGCGATGGACGCTTCACATGAGCACGGCGTGCACGCCATCGTCTATATGAATCAGGCCCTGTGGGGCACGACGACCGCGAGCTGGACCGATGAGGGCGCTGAAGCCTACGCGACCAAGCGCCCCGACGGCAGCGTCTATACCCACACCTTCTGCACGTTCATGCCGGCGCCGTGCGCGACCATGTGCATGGGCACCGAATTCTGGCGGAACAAATACTCGGGCCTCACCCATGAAGCGATCGGCGACCTGCACGTCGACGGAATCTACATGGACATGGCGTGCATGACGCCGCCCTGTTACGACCCGAACCACGGCCACCCGCTCGGGACGGGGCGATTCTGGACCGAGGGCTTCGGCCGTCTGGCCACGGCGATTCGCGAGTCCCGTGGCGACGCGAGGAATTCCGTCGCCCTCGCGGGCGAATACTGCGGCGAGCCATGGCTGCCCCACCTGGACCTGATGCTCAATCTGCAGGTCAGCGAGGAACGATACACCGCGCCGATTCCATCCTGGGAAACGATTCCCTTCTTCCCGGCAGTCTACAACGGCAGCACGATATGCTATGGCAACTACAGTTCGCTCGTGAGCCCGCCGTATGACGAGAAATGGCCGGCCGAGAACGCCCCGCCGAATCCGCTGTCACTACTGGATCGCAAGTTCGCCCGGCAGTTCCGCCTCGAACAGGCACGAACCTTTGTCTGGGGACAACAGCCGATGCTCGCGAATTTCCTGCCCAATCAGATCGACGAGCGGCCGGAAGAGATCGACTACGTAACACGGCTCGCGCGCACGCGCCATCGAGGCCTGAAATACCTGCTCCGCGGCACGTGGCTCCGCCCGCCCGCAATCGATGCGCCGCAACGTGAGATCGATATCGTCAAAGTCGGGATCTACACCGGAATGAGCACCTCGTCCGCTTCACGCCCCGCCGTGTTGGCCAGCGCCTGGCGGGCACCGGACGGCGACGTCGGCATTGCGCTGGCGAGCATTGACGACGAAGCACTCAACCTGCGCGTGCCGATCGACGTGCAAGGCTACGGCCTCGGCGAGCGTCGCCACATCTACCGCATCGACGCAACCGGCCGACACCGCATCGGGCAACTCGACGTCCCGGATCCGGTCCTCAAACTCGAACTGCCTCCGCAGGCCGTGTGGATTCTCGAATTCTGCCAGGAGTAATCTTGCACCGGGTGTCATGCCGAAGCGAAGCGCCGGCATGTCCCGACGCATGTGAAGCAAACACATCATACCCGCGATTCACACGGGCACCCCGCCGGGCAGGGCATTTTCAGCAAGCACGCCACCGCTTGTGATCAGTGGCGTTGAGCGTCTGGCGCGCAAAAAATTACCCAGGCGAGGGCTGCTCTGAGAGCAACCCAAGCCTGGGAGGGAGAGAGAGAGCTCTTGAGCGACTACCCGGCTTTTCACGGGCTTCCTCCGTCGCCAGGCGAGGGCTGCTCATCAGAGCAACCCAAGCCTGGGAGGGAGAGAGAGAGCTCTATGCATTGTCCCGGACGACGAATCCCAACTCATCTGTCCGGACTTATCCCCGCGTCTCCCGACGGCGAGGCAGCTTTTCCGCTCCATACGCTCGCGACCCCTCCGAGTCGCTTGATTGATTCACGCACGCAGTCGCCGAACCATTCGTTATGCCGTCGCCGCGTGACTGCTCGCTTCACTCACTGCCGGCCGCAATCGGCTGGCCGGTACGATGATCGGACTCAACAGCCCTCTGACATCCACGATCGCAAAGTGCTTCTCGTTCGCGCCGGAGTCGCTGAAGAATACGACTCTTCCCGTAAGCTCCACGTCCGGCGTAAGCTGTGTCAGAATCTGCTGCCAGTCCGGGCAAATCGCTTCGCGTAGCTTGAATGCGACTCTGTCGCCGGACTGTACCGAGGACCCGATCACAGGAACCTCCAATTCCCCTCCGCCCGTCACCGTTGCAACCGGCATGCCAGAGCGAGATCGATGATCGGTCCTTCCGTGGCCGAAACTTATGTTCATTCCTTACAACGAATTACATATCTCCTGCTCCGCTGCTCCGGCTCGGGAACCACCCAGCAGAGCGTGCAATCGTTTTCTCACTTGCACGCGGCGGGTAACACTTTTACCCAAATCCGCTACGCGCTTCGGCGCGTAACCACTGCGGCCTCTGCACACTGGACGCCAACACATGCCCCGTGTCGCGTCTTGCCCGGCGCGTGAAACCATTTTCCCGCGCGGCCAGTGCTTACGCCGCCCTGCGCGCGCAACAGGCGAAGCGCTCCCACGTTCACTCAACTCGCTTCAGATGGACCCCGAACGGCATGTGCTTTTCCCGCTCACGGTCCTTAACCGCTCCAACGGTATAGATACACTGTCTGCCGCGAACATGCAAGTCAGAATTCGTTTTTTCTCGGACGTTCTCGCCTCTGGCCGTCCGAAACGCGAACCACCTACAGATCGCGACTGACCAACGCAAGGACGACGCCCTGAATCGAGAACTCGGTCTCCAGATCGATCAGCATCGGAAGCATCTGCGGATTATCGCCGCGCAGAATGACGAGTTGCCCCTCTCGCCGGTGTTCGACGGAAACGCGTTTGAGCGTCGCCTGCCCTTCGACGAGACACGCACAGATGCGCCCCTGCACGTGTTCAGGATTCACGGCGGGCCGATATTGGACGAGCACAATGTCGCCGGGCTTGAGTGTCGGCTCCATCGAATCATAGGAGAGGCGAAGGCAATAGCGATCCGGTGCCCAGAGATGGCGCAGAACCGGAAAGAGTTCCGGTTGTTCCTGCGATGTCGAAGGGTTGCCGGCGGGAATCGCCCCGAGCAGGGGCAGCTCGCGCGTCTCCAACGGTTGCGGGGCATCATGGTCGGCGCCGTCGCCGATCAGCACCGCCTCGGGCAGATCGAGCGCGACGGCCAGCGCATGCACCGTCGCCCCGGAAGGATTCCGGCGGCCTCGTTCAATCTCGCTCAAGAATCCCTGATTGACGCCGGCGCGTCTGGACAGATCCGCCTGGGTCAGCCTGAGCCGGCGCCGATGGAATCGCAAACGCACGCCAAGCGGCGCGCCCGCCGGGAGCGGAAATGGCAATTCCAGAGCCATATTGTGAAATATCGAACGAATACAAGGGGATGTCAAATGGCCCCGCAGCGCCGTCCAGCCGGCGCGAGCGCCGTTCTCAGCCGGTCAGCCAGGTTCAGGGTGTCATGGGCGGCTGTTCCGACCCACGCACGGACGGCCAAGCCGCCAGTGGCGCCCGTCTGTTGACGAAGGGCGCCAACCGCAACCGGCACTACCTGGCCCCGCCGACAGACACGGGCACCTCGCCCAGCAGGTCGGACAATCGCGTTTCTTCGAGCACTTCGCGAGCGCGCGCGGAGGCGCGTTGCACGGCCTCGGCGACACTGCGCTGCACTTCGGGCGGCGCCGTGTGGCCAAGCCGAAGGTCGCCATTGGCCCACGCCCCGACCGCATGGAAAATCTCGAAGAGCGAGATTTCGTTCGCGGGCCGCGCGAGCTGAAAGCCTCCGTGAGGCCCGCGGTCGGAACGCAGCAACGCCGCTCGCGCCAACTGGCTCAGGACTTTCGCCGTGTAAGCCATTGGCAACTCGAACCGAGTCGCGATGTCACCCGCCTGCAAATCTCCGGTCGCCTCCGGCGGTTTCTTCTTGGCGATCTCGACCATCGCCAACACAGCATATGATGCGGCCTTGTTTCGAACCATGACCCAAATCCTTTCGTCGTCGCGTTGCGCGATCGCACGACCGCGCGAATCAGACTCAGTTTTCAGAACCCTCGAACTCCCACCTCTGCCTTCTGTCCGAATCCCCTTCATCGACCGTCCTGGAAGATCCCACCTTTCCTCCCAGGTTTTGTCTATTATAGCCTCTCCACGTCAGGCAGCCACCCAAAAAGTGGGCTGGCCAACGCCGGCCGCTTGCCCTACTGTATTGTCCACAAAGGCTTCTTGTCCAGTGAGATAGGGTACGCGAACCATATGGGCCATAAGCGAAAACGCTTGCACGCCTGGCTGAAGGCGCTCGGAGCCAACGGCCTTCCCGCCGAGATTGTGGCGGCGGAGGCAAGCTACCGACTTGATACGACATTAAAGCATGACTTTTTTGCGGCTACGGGGCTGTACGTCCTGACAGCGGCGGCGCCAGAGCCCGTCGACGACCAAGCCGCGCCGCTCAAGGTTATCCTGAAGGTCGGCCGCACCGCCCGCCTGTTCGGCCTGCCGCTGCGATGGCTTGGTGGCTGGCTCACCCGACGAGAGGCCTGCCACTACGAGGGAACACACGATCTGCCGGGCGTCCCGCGATACCTGGGCCTGTGGCAACGGAAAGGGCTCATCCACGAATACATCGAAGGCCACCCGATGCGTCGGAACGAATGGGTCAACGACGAGTTCTTCGGGCAACTGACGACGCTCATCGAGGCGATGCACGACCGGCACATGGCGTACGTCGATCTCGAAAAGAGCGAGAATATCCTGGTCGGCGACGATGGCTGCCCGTATCTGATCGACTTCCAGATCAGCTACGGCCTGAAGCCCCATGGCAAGCGCCCGTCCTGGCTTGGCCGGTTCCTGCTTCGCCGGCTGATCCAGAGCGACCGCTACCATCTCGCCAAACACCACCGCCGGCACCGGCCGGACCAGTTGTCGCCCGAGCAACTCGAAGCCACGTACCGGGCGCCCTTCTGGATCGAATTGCACCGCTTCCTCTTCCGACCCTGGACGCTGCTTCGCCGCCGCACACTCACGAAGATCACTGATGGTGAATTCACCCCGCGGCAGGAAGAACGTCGTGCGATGGCCCGGCTGAGCGCCATGTTCGGACGACGCTCACAGTAGACGCCCATCGGCAAAGATGATGCCCGAAACCTCTCTACCAACGAGCCGCCGACGTTTGCCTGCGTGGCTGCTTTCCGTCGTGTTGTTCATTGGTTTGACCGTCTACATCGCGTCGTTCTGGGGCTCGGCGGCACGGTGGCTCCCCGCGCCGTTTTCCGGCTGGTCGCACAAATGGGTCCATCTGCTGGCGCCCTGGTGGCAGACGAACATGCTGCCAGACCTTCCGGAAAAGCAGCGATACTGGCTGTTGTACCGAAGCACTGACCTGGTGCTGGGATTGCTTGTGCCGGCGACCGTGCTGCTGGCCTACCGCCGGAAGTTGTCAGACGTGGGCTTGGGTGCACCGAACGTGCTCGGTTTGCGATTGATCGCGGTCAGCGTGTTACTGTCAATACCGTTCGGGTTCTGGCTGCTCGGAACGACGGCACCCGTCGGGGCGTGGCCGGCGATCGATTGGGTCTACGCGCTCGCCCTGCTCGCGATGATCCCCGAGCACTTCCTCATCTGCGGAACATGCACGGCGATCCTGTTGCCGGAGCGTCGGCTGCCGTTTCCGGTTCCGCTGGCCGAGGCACCGCCCCGGCAGGCAGGTGGCGACCGGCGTCTGCGATTCCTCCGCTGGCTTGGCTTGGCGCAACCGCACGTGGCGGGCCGATTCCGTTGGCTCAGTTGGCTTGGCCTGACCGGTCCGCAGGCGCTCGCGATCCTCGCTTCCGGTGCGCTGTTTGGCATGGTACACGTCGGCAAGGCCCCGCTCGAGTTGGCGCTCTCGTTCCCTGGGGGCATCGCGGTAGCGTATCTCACCGTCCGTGCCCACTCGATCTGGCCGGCTCTCGTGGCACACTGGTCGATGAACCTGATTCCGCTCGGGATCGCGGCGATGTTCCGATGACTCCGCGCGGACGCCGATAGCCGTAACCTGTTTCGCGGAATATAATTACATCTGTTCACGGAACGCGTCGGCCCGGGGCGGTTCCATGAGCCGCCGCCTGGACTCCAGGGGCAAGCCCAATTCGCCGATAACTCGCAAGTACGAACGGGCGGTCTCGCGGTCTCTCGAACCGCGCCGAGTGGAATCGATCGGGGCGGAAAACGAACGCCTTGCCCCGCAATAACAAAGGATGGTTATCTTGTGCGGAACCTGAAAGCCACGCTCATCAAAGCCGCCGTCGTCGTGCTTGGCCTGACGCCGATCCTCTCGGCACAAGATCAAGCCGCGGCCAGCGGTCCGCAGTATTGCCCGCCCCTCGAACCGTTTCTCACTCCGACCTTGCTGGACGTGTTGATCTACCCCGGCATGACGTTCCGTTGAAATCCGCTGTCATCGGCGACCGGCAGAGCTGTCTGGCGTGCATGGGCGCTTTGCCGATCGGCCTGTTCGTCGCCCTCGTT
>JAFGKA010000193.1 GCA_016928855.1 Phycisphaerae bacterium | reverse complement strand
ACCGCCAGACGAGAATCCCATCGGTTCGCCCCTGGGCAAGACCGCGGTAATAGTCTTGCTGCATTGCGACTGCCCGGACTGGCGGCGAATCGCCGTGGCCCTCGCATGTCAGCAGGAGAAGCTGCCGCGTCGGTGCCGGCAGCGTCCGCCCCGGCGGTTCGTTTGGCTCTGGCCATGTGGCCACAATGGCGTTGCTGGCCCCGGACACGACGCCGCAGTCCCCCTCGAAGCCGACGAGGAGCGCCTCGTGCGGTGGCTGGAGTCTCTGGAGGGCAACCGCAATCGCCTGGGCACGGCTGGCCACGGTGTCGGGCAGGAACGGTGGCATCGCAAGAATCGAAGGCCCGCCTCCGCTTTGGGTCATTGCCCGGTACGCGGTCGCGAGTGCGTCCGGTGTTGCCGCATCCGGGGTGAGCCTGCCGAATTCGACGTACTGGTTAATTCGTTGGTCCGAGCGGATGGTCGTGAGGCCCGCGGCTGCGGCGGCCTCAACAGCCGCCTCATCAAGATCAGGGAGACCGGAATCGAGCCAGATCGCGACAAATCCGAGGGACGTCAGTTGTGCAAAATCCTGTCGCAGCGATGCGGTGTCGATGGGTTCTGCGCCCGCCGCAAGGCGATGTTCGAAGCGGATCGCAACGAATGGCGGCATGCTCCAAATCGTCCGCTCGCCCGACGGCGCACATCCGAGGCATGCCCACGTTGCCGTTATGGCGACGAGTCGCGTCGAGACAATCCGCTTCCGGTTCGTTTGGCTTCTGCTGTCCACGGGGTGGCATTGTAGAGCGAGCCGGTCCGGGTGCAAAAGGCCTTGGCTGCGGGCGATGCAGGCACGGTTTGGCGGAACGCCCACGCCGTCGCGGATATGGTACGCCCCTTGCACTGGACTGTTAGCTCATTATTTACAGTTGGTTAAAGACGCATGGCGGCGAACCGGCATGTGGTTCCCGGTTTCGAGCAGCCAAGTGTAAAAAAGGGCGTGCGGCACCCCGTAAATATTGGCGCGGTCAAAGGGTGCCGCAGCGAGTGGAAGATCGGGTTGTTCGTCTCTGCCGGAAGAATCGACTCAGCGTCGCTCCTCAACGGCGGAGTGCATTTCATTATAAACTCTCGTGAGCCGCGCGTCTACCTCCAAATCCATGAATTCCGGTAGTTTGAGCAATTTCTCCATACATTTCTTCGGCACGCGCCGGTGGGGTACTCAAGGGGGTATTCGCCCCAAGTTGCGCATTCTTCGTGAAGCGTCGTTTGGGCGTTTTTTTCGGGCGTTCCAGCAACGAAGGTGGTGGGGCGTGTGATTGTCCGGGCGAGCGAAACGCGAAGATCAGGGCCAGTCCATTTTTTTTGCCGCGGAATATCGATTTCCGTACTCATGAATGATTTGTTCGTAGTATCATGTTATAAATGAGGTTGCATGCGTATGCGTCCGAGCACATCAAGGAACCAACAGGTGGTGGTGTTCCTGGAGACCGAGGCAGGGCGGTCACATATTGCTGGTCGCTGAATGCGAGATGCGGAGGCGATGCGAGTGTTCAGTTCGCTTGCGCTGAGATGGCCCCGAGTTTCGGACTACGACGTATGCTGCGGCGTCGGTGGTTTGCGGCGGGCCGGACGGCCAACGCGCTGGCCGCTGGGGCCGATGCGTGCGTGGTCCTGCTCCAGGACGAGCGCTGTCCGGCCGACCAGCGTATCGAAGCGGACGATACGCCAGCCCGCCTGAACGGCGGCTGAGGCGAGGTCGCGTGCGGCGAGTACGTCGAGGCCAGGGATGAACTGGCGCGGGGGCCGGTAACACACCACGGCGCGTGAGGCGACGTCGCGGAGGGCCGACAGCGCCGAGAGCGGGCGTGCATACGACTCGAGATGCGGGCAGAAGACCGCATCACAGGCTTCATCCTGTTCGCGGGCTTCGCTGATGACATCAAAGACTCGTGCGACAGCATGGCGTTCGGCTGTGGGCGCGGGGCCCGCGACGCGGACGCGCCGGACTCCCGGCCAGAGTGTGTGCCAGGCCTGGCAGGCGTCGGCGTCAACAAACGACGCCAAGGGTGCGTTGTCGAGACGGCTCTGGAGAGTTTCCGCTGGCGGGTCGGCCAGTGTGGGCACATCGGACGCGGCGTGATCGCCGTGGCAGAATCCGGCCGAGGCGGCGATCACCGGAAGCACGTGGGCATCGAACTCGTCCAGGAAGGCGCGGGTGGTGTTGTGGATGCCGTCGAGGTAGTCCGAGTGGGCTGGCGGCAGGTGTTGGGGCGAATTGGCATCGTCGGATCGACCGTCGGCCGGAGTGAGGTCGCGGGCGACGTACGCCGCCAACTGCGCATGGGTTCCCGTGAGGATTTCGGTGGTCACAGTGAGAAGCTGGCGTTCGTACCACCGGTGATCCCAGGGGGGAAGCAATGTGCGGCGCCGGAGCAACGCGCGCTGGTCGTGGATCAGGTGATGGAAGAACAGAAGGAACGAGATATAGGCCAGTTCCTCGTTGTGTACGGCCAGAGTCTTCGCCAGGGTCTGCAGGGCGTATTCACGGTTGATGGTGGTCTTGTCGAGGAGTCCGGTGAATGAATCGAACGCGTTGCGCTGGCGGTATTCGGCGTATTTCCAGCGGAGATCGAGGACGCCCGTAAGCGAGTCGCGACGGTGGTGAAGCGCACGCGCAGCAGGCTCGTAAGCGAGGTTGTAGCCGCCATCGCGGAGTCGCTGGCAGAGATCGGAATCCTCGTAGTTGTTCAGGTCGTTGCGGTAGCCGCCGACGGCCAGCAGGGCGGCGCGTTCGAAAAGCACTTCACTGACGAGCATGAACGGGTTGAGAAGGGGTACATCGCCCCAGTGGTGCGGCATGTGCAGGGCGCGCCACCGATCGGGAGCTTCGCTCGACTGTTCATCGGTTCGGCCGGCGATTCCCGCGAGGTCCCCGGTGCGTCGCGCCGCCAGCGTTTCGAGCCAGTCCGGCGCAATGGTGACGTCGGAGTCGCAGCAGGCCAGCCAGGGCGTGGTGGCACTCTGGATGGCAAGGTTGCGTGCGTGGCCGAGGGTACCATCGGTCTGGACAACAAGGCGGACCGGGTGCGACGCGGCCACCTGAAGCGTCTCGTCCGTGCTGCGTGTGTCCACGATCACGATTGTTTCCGCGGGCTGCAGGGTCTGTGCCTGGACACTACGAAGGCATGCGTCGAGCGTGCGGCCGCAGTTGCGCGCGGGAATGTAGAAGCTGATATCGTCCGCTCTGTTCATGGCGTCCTCTCCTCGGCGGAAATCGACGCAAAGGTGGCGATTCGGTTCGGTGTCGAACGCTCGGTCGGGGCGGTGCGCAAGCGGGTGGCCCGACAGACTTTTGGCCCTGCCAGGCTGCCCAATCGCTGCACCGGTTCCAGCCGTTTCTCGAGCCACCGGCGCAGGTCGCGCATCGCGACGGGCACGTTGCCGAGGCTGGCCAACTCAATCGCGGCGGCGGCGCTGCCGAGGTAGGCAGCCTGCATGAGGTTGCCGCCGGCGACCATGCTCAGCGTGGCCGTGGCCAGGAAGGCGTCGCCGCACCCGAGCCGGTCGACGGTTCGATCGGCGAACGAATGGAGGTGTTCGCTTACCAGGCGACCGCGATAGTCGGCATGTTTCGTGTCCTGCGTCTGGCGGTCGAAAACGACAACGCCTCGCTTGCCGAGCGTGACGAACAGGTGTTTCGCGTTCGTGCGATTCAGGGCGTCCCAGGCGACCTGCGACAGGCCGTGCTCGAAGTCGTGGAGCGCGGCGCGCAGCTCGCGTTCTGTCGGACAGAGGAGGTCCACCCCGTTGTACGCGAGCAGATTGGCGCGCGGCCCGCTCACGTCGGCGGTGATGATCTTGTGCTTGTGGCGTATCATCGGCAGCGCGCGCGACAGAAATCCGCCGGTGATCATGCCGTAGCCGAAATCGCAGAGGATGATGGCGTCCGCATCGTCGAGTTGCCGGCTCAGCTCCGCCAGGGCCCTCCGTTCGGCCTGGGAATCGAGCGGTGCGAATTCACCACATTCCACGCGGAGCACCTTCGTTTCCTCGACAACAAACCGATTCTTAAGCGGCAGGCTTCGTCGCGTGGGTAGGAAGATCGCGTCCACGTTTTCGTCGGCCAGCACCTGGCGTGCCTTGTCCGTGAAGACGTCTTCGGCGCCTGCCGTCAGCAGCACCACCGAGGCGCCGAGTGCGGCGATGTGCCTCGCGACAATGGCTGCACCGCCGACGTATTCGCGCCGCTCCAGCTCGACCAGCGACATCATCGGTCCCTCGCTGGTCACGTCGGTGTTGTCGCACAGGATGTATCGATCGAATACGATATCGCCGATGACGACGACGCGTTTGTTCTGAAATTCGCCGAGGATGTCGTTGAGTGCCGAGCCATGGATGCTGTGACGTCGACAAATGGCGGCCAGCCGGTGGGCCGCAAGTTCGTCATCCGCCCCGAGGATTTCGAGGAGTTGAGTTGAACTGAAGACGACTTCGCCGCTGGAGAAGACCACACGGCCGCCATAGCTTTCGACGACGGCCTGCTCGCCCTGGAAGCCGAGGTCGTTGCTGTTCTCGTATTCGCGTCCCTTGACGTAGATATCCGGTTGGATCTCGGCCAGGATTTCGGCGGCGGTGGGATGCGGGTTGATGTAGACCCAATCCACGAATTCCAACGCGGCGAGATTCTCGGCGCGGAGTTCTTCAGGAATGAACGGCCGCTGGCTCCCCTTGTCAATCTGGCGGTCGCCGGTGACGGAGACGATCAGGAGGTCGCCCTGGCGTCGCGCGAACTCGAGATAGCGCAGGTGCCCCGGATGAACGATATCGAAACAACCGTGGCAGTGGACGATCGTATGCCCTGTTGCCCGTGCCGCCTTGACGGCCTGAATCAGCTCGTCATGGTTTACAAGCTTCCTGACGCACCCATCGTCGGTGTTGAACCGGCCCATGTGCTTCGCTCCGGATGCCCGTGTTGTTTGCGGACCCGATACACTTATCGGCAACTGCCGGGTGGTGCCTCAAAGACCCGCTGTTACTGAAATGGCGGTTACGGCCGCCCGAGGCGCCGCTGTCGGCGCCACGCAGGTCGAAGGGCTCAACGTGCCGCGAAACCTGCAAGAAGGGGCGGATCGGGTCATTGCGTATCCTATCTGTAAGTCATTGCTGGAAATGAGGTTGAGCCAGAGACGGCTCCCGGCTGCATTTTTCTTCACTCAAATCTCACAAAAGCTACAGATATCGCTTGCATTTTCCCGACGTTTTGAATATTAGTAGAGGCACCAGCCAAGCTTTGGGGCTGGCTGTGTGTGGGAGCACGGACGAGCGAGACCCTGCCGAAGCTCGCGAGAGGTCAAGCCGGCGACGCTTTTGATCCGATTCTCCCCAGAAACTGTGGATAATCCGCGTTTATTGCGGTTTCCATAATGCTTTTCCCCTCCGGAAAGCACCGGGCCGTCTTCGGACGCCCGGTGTTTTCTTT
>JAFGKA010000192.1 GCA_016928855.1 Phycisphaerae bacterium | reverse complement strand
AGCGCTTCGGCAATCCGGTGATCATCTTCATTCTGCTGAACGTCGTGGTGCCGATCGTCGTGCGCCTGGTGATCGAGTGGTGGTTCAACCACCGCGAAGGGGGCCCGAATGGTTGAAGTCATCCAGCTCTGGTCACCGCTGATCCAGGGCGGATTCGCCGTGTTCGCACTGTTGCTGCTGGGCGTGAACGTCTGGCTGGTCAAGCAACTGCTGCGCGTGTTGAAGGACAACAGCCAGGTGATCGCCGGCAACACCCAGGCGATCGAGGCGGTGGCCACGATCTCCGGCGATACCCGGCAGCTGATGCAGGAGATTCGCGACGAGTTGCTGAAACGGCCATGCCTGCTGCCCGGCCACCCCCGCGAGGGAAGAACCGATGAAGGTCGAACACCTGGAAAACTGTGACGGCAGCGCCACCGGCCCCACAGTGAAAGCGAACAAGATCATGCAAGTCGAACGGGTCGACGTCGGGCGACTGATTCCATACGAGAAGAACCCTCGCATCAATGATGCTGCGGTCGATGCCGTCGCGGCGTCCATTCGAGAGTTTGGGTGGAATGTTCCCATCGTGTGCGACCAGCAAATGGTGATCATCGCCGGCCACACGCGGTTGAAAGCCGCACTGAAGCTCGGCCTAGAAAAGGTCCCAGTCCACGTGGCCAAGGATCTGACACCCGAGCAGATCAAGGCCTATCGCATCGCCGATAACCGGCTGGCGGAGCTGGCCACCTGGGATTACGACCTGCTGCCGATCGAGTTGGCGGAGTTGCAGGATCTGAATTTCGACCTGGAATTGATCGGATTTGGGCGGGAGGAGTTGGCCAAGCTGCTTGACCCGGGCATCAAGGAAGGCCTGACCGATCCGGACCAGGTTCCCGAGCCGCCGGACGAAGCGGTTACGCAACGCGGCGACCTGTGGATCCTCGGCGATCATCGCCTGCTCTGCGGCGACAGCGGCAAGCCTGAAGACGTCGACCGCCTGCTTGACGGCGCCCGGATTGCGCTAGTGCACATGGATCCACCTTATAATGTGTGCGTGGAACCCCGCAGCAACAACGCAATTGCCGCCGGCTTGAGCTCGTTCCAAGGCACGAAGCATCACCAGAAGTTCGATGTCCAGCGGCATCCGGAGAAGGCCAGCGGCACGCACGCCAAGCTGCGCCCGAAGGACCGCCCGCTGGAGAACGACTTCGTCTCGGACGAAGAGTTCGATCGCCTCTTGGACGCCTGGTTTGGCAACGTCGCGCGGGTGCTGGAGCCAGGAAGGGCATTCTACATCTGGGGCGGGTACACAAACTGTGCAAACTACCCGCCGATACTGAAGTCCCACAAGCTGTACTTCTCCCAAGCCATCATTTGGATAAAAGAACATCCCGTTCTCGGCCGAAAGGACTATCTCGGCAACCACGAGTGGGGGTTTTATGGTTGGAAAGAAGGCGCCGCTCACAAGTTCTTTGGGCCGAATAATGTTCCCGACACGTGGAGTGTCAAGAAGGTCAGCCCGCAGAAGATGGTCCACTTGACGGAGAAACCTGTCGAACTGGCTACGCGTGCTCTTCAGTACTCGTCGCTGCCGGGCGAGAACGTGCTCGATCTGTTCGCCGGTAGCGGCAGCACGCTGATTGGCTGCGAGCAGACCGGGCGGCGGTGCTTCACCATGGAGCTGGATTGTCTGTACGCAGACGTCGTGGTCAAGCGGTGGGAGGAATTCGCGGGACGCAAGGCGGAGCGGATCGCCCGGGAACACGCCGCGACAACTGCTGGCTAACCCTATCCAGCCCATTCCTGCGCTGGGGTGAATCGTGTTGACTTAATCACGACGTGTTGCGGTTCTGCATTTCCGGAGGCGACCGAGTGATCTATCTGGCATCACCTTACGGCCACGCAGACCCAGTCGTTCGTGAGAAGCGCTACCGGGAAGCCTGCCGGTGCGCGGCCGATCTCATGCGGGCCGGCCATCATGTCTTTTCACCGATTGCCCACTCGCACGGGATCGCCGAGCACGGCGTGCCGGGCCAGTGGGCCTACTGGGAAGGGTTCGATCGCAAATGCCTTCAGATGTGCGATGAGCTGGCTGTTCTCATGCTGGACGGTTGGCGGCAGAGCACGGGAGTGCAAGCGGAGATCCGGATGGCACGCGAACTGGGCAAGCCTATCACTTACGTCCGCCGGAAAGCCGACATCGCGAATGCCCTCGGCACCCCATAGTGCTCGATCAAGCTACGATGCAGCCGCAGCGTATGTTCCAGGTCCAGAAACAACGGCAGCGCCATGGTTCACTCCGCCAGCTTCTTCATCGCATTGCCGAACCGTTTGTGGATCATCGCCACGGCGTCCTCGAACTTCTTCTCCTCTTTCGGATCGCGCACCGGTGTGAGCACCAGCGAGCGGCCGTCGGAGATGATCTCAAACGGCGTGTCGGGCGTGGCCCGGATCAGTTCCAAAATCGGCTTATCGATCACCATCGCGTAGCTGTTGCCGTGCTTGGTCAGTGTCTTGATCATTACGTTTGCCTCCTGGGGGTATACCTGAGGTATATCCGATGTACTAACAACTGTCCAGCCGAGTTTCGGTCGCAAGAGGAGCCTGGCTGGCACCAAAGCCGCGGGGTGCGGGCGGAGATCGCCATCGCCTGTCAGCTCGGACGGCCCGTTTCCCTGGCGTGGGAGACGTTTTGGGTCGATCCCCAGCGCGCCGGGCGCGACGCGAAGCGGCTGGCGGCCCTGCTGGAGGGATCGCTGCCGGAAAACTCTAACGAAATCCAGCCAGCCGAAGAGAACCCCGGGCCGTGCCGGGGTGGAAGGGAGGTGGGCTAAGGTGATTTCAGTCGTCCGGCGGCGCTGCGGCCAGGGCATGGTACTCGAGCATCGCGTCCTCGAAGAGGAACGTCGAGGCCGGGTAGTGGCGGCGCGGCCGTGTCGCCAGGCATCCCTGCTGTTTGAGAAACCCCAAGGCGACGTTCACCTGGGTGTAGGGCGCGTCGAGGGCCTCGGCCAGCGGCTCGAGCGTGACACCCGCCGGGCCGGCCTCCTCGATGGCCCGCGCCACGGCCTCGTAGGTCGACCGCGTGCAACGGTGGGTGTATCCCCGGCCACGTGGACCCGTGACGCTGGCCACGAGGCGATCGTCGCTCACGCGAAACTGCACGCTGCGTGCTCGGATGTGTCTGCACATGGCTCAGCCCTTTGCGGCGGGCCTGGCGACGAACCGGCCGCGGCCGATCTTCTTGAAACGGGCGGTAGTGCCCTTCTGGGCTATCTCACGAATCATCGCGCTGTAGATTGTCGCGTAAGGCGTCAGGCCGTCGGAGGTCCAATACTTCTGCTGGAAGGCCGCCTCGACGATCTGGCGGCAGGTCATCGGCTTGCCCGACTCGGCCAACACGCGGGCCGCCGCGTCCAGGCCGCTGGGCCGCTTGGCCTTGGGTTCGCCCTGTTTGGCCCGTGTGGCGGCCCGTTGGGGGTTGGCGTCCTTGCCCGCCTTGGCGGCGCGGTTGGCACCCGTGGCCAACGTGGGCGCTTGGGTGGCGTCCTTGGCCGTCGTGGCCTGCGTGGGCTTGGCGCCCTTCGCCGGCACGGCGGTCCGCAACCGCCGGACGGACTTGATATAGATCTTCTTGCCCGTGACCGTGTTGGTGGCCGACCAGCCGGCGCCCTTGACGGCGTCGATCCGCACGGGCACCACCTTGTTGGTTACCTTGGCGGTGTAGATCCCGCCAATCTTCACATCGTCCTTTCTCATCGTCGTTTCCCTTTCTGTGGAAAAGAACTCGGGGTCATCCTCGTACCTGAAAAAACGTTGCAGGCCCCGCATGTCCGAGTCGGCCTCGGCCCGCGTGTCATACGGCCCACACGGTGGCGTGTTGGGCACGTCTCCGATCCACCATCCCTCGTGATCCCTGTAGGTGTGCATGGCTCACTCGTCCTCCAATTCCCAGAACATGCTGAAGTCGCTCCGCTGCCACCGCTCGATCTAGCTCTGTTCGTCGAAGTATTGCAGCACTTCCCGCCGTGCCATGGTGTAGTCGAACGCGAAGCGGTGTTGCCACTGCCGCAGCTTCCCCTTGGCATCCTCCAGCCGGCCCAGCGTATGGGTCTGGTGGACGTATCCGTCCTCGTCCATCACGCCCATCACGTCGTGGACGATCTCGATCGTGCAGGGCATCCGGTGTTGGGTTCGGTCGTTGGTCATGGGTGGTCTCCCTGGTTCTGTGGCTCAGTCGTCGTTGACCGGAACGGTCATGAAACGCCCGTCGTAGTCGAACATGTAGGCGAAGGGGATCCCCGCGGCCTCGAGGCGTTCCGCCTCGGCCTGGGTCACGCTCAGATACATCCCGCCCACGTTGATGGCCCGGTCGTCGCCCGAGACGGACAGATGCGCGATGGCCGCGTGGGCGCTGGCGTGGCGGGTACCCCGAATGGTGATGTCCGGTGGTCCCAGCGGCTCATCGCAAAGCTCGGAAATCTCGATCGTGTAGGTGGTGTCGTGGGCGTTCATCGTTTAGCCCTCCTTTGGTGTGTCGGTGTGGGTGGCGATCCGGCAGTGCAGGTTGGCGGGGATCCGCCCTCGGCAGTAGTCCCGCGCGGCCAGAACGTCCGGGAACCGCAGCACCTCGCGTCGGCTACGGGCGACGGTGTGGTAGCGGCTCATGTCGACCCAACGGCCGCCAAACGGGAATTGGATGGTGGCGTGCATGGCGTTCTCCTTGGAGTTTTGGCGGTTAGTGTGTTTGCCCTCGTATTAACCACACAGTTGCCATGTTTTCGGAGAAACATCAAGCCCAGGATGCGAAGATCTCGGCCGGATTCCAGGAATACTTGTTCGCCGGTTCGTAACACCCGATGAGCGACAGTAACGCCCCAGGACGGTCCGAAGGCCCGCTCAATCCGCAGGCCCTCGCCATAGAGGACGTGGCCCGGATCCTCACGGCCGCGGGCTGGAAGCCGGTCACCGTGGCCATGGTTCGCGACGATATCGACGACGGGGCCCCCGTCAACGCCGACGGGACGATCAACCTGGTGCGGTACGCGGCTTGGCTGGTAAGGGAGATGGCGCGTGCCGATTGACCCCCGCCGACTTCGCCCTTCGGAATTGGCCAGGTTGCTCAACTCGACGCCCCTGGGGACGGTGATCAATGAGCGGCAGCTCTATCGGCACCGGGTGCGCGCCGGGTACCGGATCGGCGATGGCAAGCTGGTGGACCTGTTCCGCTACGCGGCCTGGCTGGTCCACGCCCGCATCGAGCAGAAAGCGGCGGCGAAGGAAGGGACGTACGAGACACACAAGGAGCGGGCCCGTGCCCGCAATGCGGCCCTCTCACTGGCCGGTCGCGACATCGGCACGCTGCCCGAGGTGGCCGATCCCCGGCGGAAGCAGCGGGCGTCGTCCGACTTCCGCTTCTTCTGCGAGTCCTACTTCCCGCAGACTTACCACCTGCCCTGGTCGCCAGATCACGTGAAGGTGATCGCCAAGATCGAGAAGGCAGTGATCGAGGGCGGGCTGTTTGCCATGGCCATGCCCCGTGGATCTGGCAAAGCGCTTGCACTGGATACCCCCCTGGTGACTCCCTTCGGCTGGACGACGATGGGTGAGGTACAGCTCGGTGACTTT
>JAFGKA010000025.1 GCA_016928855.1 Phycisphaerae bacterium | reverse complement strand
CTTCAGAAAGCCAAGCAGCAGCTCCATCGGGCAGTTGCCCGCACCGCGGCCGATGCCTGCCATGGTGGCATCCGCGCGATTGGCACCATGGATGATCGCTTCGATGGTATTCGCGAAGGCAAGCTGCAGATTGTTGTGCGCGTGGATGCCGACTTCCTTGCCGGTGGCCTTGCCAAATTCGAGGTATTTCTTGACCAACATTTCGATCTGCTCAGCGTAGAGCGAGCCGAAGCTGTCCACCACGACAAGCGTACTGGCCGGCGTTTCGGCCACGACCTCGAGCGCTTGGTCAATCTCGGCTTCCTGGGCAGCGGAAATCGCCATAATGTTGCAGGTAACCTCGTAGCCCTTGTCGTGGGCATCGTTGATCATATCGACGGCCACCGGAATCTGGTGCACGTACGTGGCGACGCGAATCACATCGAGCACGCTCTGGTCCTTGGGAAGGATGTCCGTGCGGTAGTCGCTCTTCTCGGCGTCCGCCATCGCAGTAAGCTTGAGCGAAGTGTCGTTGTCGCCGACGATGCGACGAATATCGTCTTCGTCGCAGTGCTTCCAGGCGCCGAACTTGTCCTTGGTAAAGAGCTTCTTCGAGTTCTTGTAGCCGACCTCCATGTAGTCGATGCCCGCCTCGACACAGGTGTCATAGACCGCCTTGACGAGCCCGTCCTCGAACATGTGGTCATTGATCAGCCCCCCGTCGCGGATGGTGCAGTCGAGGACTTTCAGTTCCGGCCGGTACGTTACCCACGGTGCTTTCACAGCGCTACTCCTTCTGATGTACAGAGCATTGTATTCTGCGGTTTCGGTCCCGAAGTGTCAACGGGTGGCTCCAGCCCCGAGGGGGCTCGAACGGCCCCACTTGCCGTTGGGCTGCGGGCGGCGATCATGGGCGGTATGGAGACGGATCCCCGCGTTGTGGCCCGGCTGGCGGCCAAACGCGAAGACGAGAACTGGGCTTTTCGGACGTTTCTCAAGGCCTCCTGTGGTCTGTCGCGGGCCAGGCTCAACGCGCTGGCACGCCGATTCGGGGACCAAGCCGCTGCCCAGATCAATTGTCTCGCCTGCGGGGCGTGCTGCCGGGATATTGTGGTACCGTTGACCGACGGGGAGATCACAGCTATGGCTGCCGCGGTCGGCCTGAGCGAGCCCGTGTTCACCGAGCGATATGTCCGCCCGATCGACGAACATCCGAAGGCCATCGACGCCAAACCGTGTCCGTTTCAGACCGGCACGCGCTGTACGATCTATGAGCATCGGCCAGTGCCCTGCCGCGGCTATCCGTACATCGGTTCCGACGTATACGAGCACTCGATCGCGATCCTCGAGCGTGCCGAGATCTGCCCCATTGCCTTCGAGATGCTCGAGCAGCTCAAGACGCATCTCGGCTTCCGCCGCTGGCGCTAGTGCCGTTTTCGGTTGGTGACTGTCAGCGGGACCGATGGGTGCCACTGGTCCCGACGGACGTCGGGACCCGCCAGTGCTCTGCCGACCACGGCACCCGGCCGGCAGGAAACGAAACTGGCCAGCCGAAAGTGGCACCAGGTGTCTGTCTAAAACTCCGCATTCTTCGGCGTGCGCGGGAACGGGATCACGTCGCGGATGTTGGTCATGCCGGTGACGAGCAGGAGCATCCGCTCAAACCCGAGCCCGAAGCCGCTGTGTGGCACGGAGCCGTACCGGCGCAGATCGAGATACCACCAGTAATCCTTCGGGTCGAGGTTGAACTCGCGCATGCGGCGTTCCAGCGTGGCGATATCATCCTCGCGCTGGCTGCCGCCGATGATCTCGCCGATGCGCGGCGCGAGAATATCCATCGCGCGGACCGTGCGGTCATCGCCGTTGAGCTTCATGTAGAACGCCTTGATGCTCTTCGGATAGTCGGTGACGATGACAGGCTTCTTGAACACCGTCTCGCTGAGGTGGCGTTCGTGCTCGGTTTGAATATCACTTCCCCACTGCACCTTGTATTCGAACTCGTCGTTGTGCTTCACGAGGATGGCCATCGCATCGGTGTAGCTCAGCCGCTCAAACGGGTTATCGACGATGTTGTGCAGGGTTTCGAGCACGGTCGTATCGATGCGCTGGTTGAAAAACTCGAGGTCTTCCATGTGGTGGTCGAAGAGGTACTGGATCGTTTCCTGCAGAAACGCTTCGGCGAGGTCCATGTCTCCGTCGAGGTCGCAGAACGCCATCTCCGGTTCGATCATCCAGAATTCGGCGAGGTGGCGGGCCGTGTTGGAATTCTCCGCGCGGAACGTCGGCCCGAATGTGTAGATGTTGCTCAGCGCCGTCGCAAAGATCTCGCCCTCGAGCTGGCCGCTGACGGTCAGGTTGGCCGGCTTTCCGAAGAAATCCTGCTCGAAGTCGATCGCGCCGTTCGGCGTGCGCGGCACGTTGGCCAGGTCCAGCGTGGTGACCTTGAACATCTCGCCGGCGCCCTCGCAGTCGCTGGCCGTGATGATCGGCGTATGGACGTAGACGAAGCCGCGGTCACGGAAGAACTGGTGGATGGCGAACGAGAGGCCGCTGCGAACGCGGGCGATCGCGCCGAACGTATTCGTGCGCGGCCGCAGATGCGCGATCGTGCGCAGGAACTCGAACGAGTGGCGCTTCTTCTGCAGCGGGTACGACGCGGCGTCGGCGCCGCCGAAGACCATGATCCGCTCGGCGTGGATTTCGTACTTCTGGCCCTTGCCGGGCGAGTCAACGAGCGTGCCCTCGATGGCGACGCTGGCGCCGGTCGTCAGTGGGACGATCTCGCTGGCGTAGTTGGCCAGCTTCTCGTCGGCGACAACCTGGATGTTGGCCATCATCGATCCGTCGTTGATTTCGAGGAAGGAGAAGCCCTTGGAGTCTCGCTTCGTGCGGATCCACCCCTGAATCATCACGTCGCCGCCCGCTGCCTCGCGGGCCAACACCTGCTTGATACGCATTGGTTTCATATTCGGGTCACCTGCCAGTTCAACACAATCCGAATCCCACCGAGCCCGGCTATTCTACCGGCGGCTGCCCGTCCATGCGAGTCCAACGGACCGTCCACGTCCGCGCTGACGGCGATCAGCCGTCGGGTAGCGTGGACGAGCCCAGAGCCTCGCGCCACGCGTGGATCGAGTTACGTGATGCGGCGTCCCAAGCCATCTGCTTCCGGGTGTTTCTCCGCCCGTGGTCCAACGCGTATTGTGCCGTTTGGACGTTGACGCATCGTCATTGCCAACCGCTCTTGAGCGGATAGACGTCGAGCGTCCGGAGCGTGATGGTGCCGTCCTCGACGATCGTCTTGAGCGTCCGGTTCGCCGGGTCGATTACGACGAAATCGACCGTGCTGGCACGGCCGTGGTCGATGAACGTCTCGACGGATGTCCGGTCCACGAGGATGTGAAGAAGCAATCTGCCGTTGAGCAGCTCGCACTTTGTGCTGGAACAGGCGACGTGTTCGAGTGCGCCGGCCTCACGGTCATAGACGATCCGCTGGCCGCGGAGTTCGAAGCCGAACCGCTTGGCCGTGCCCGGCTCGATCTCGGCCACCAACTCGATCAGTTCGGCCTCGAAGTCGTCGAAGACCTCGCCACCGGGCGAGAGGGTTACGCCCTTACGGTGGAAGCCTCTCGTCCGTAGCGTTTCGATTTCGCGGATGGGCTCCTTGCAGAGCCGCACGCTGCCCGTGATCGTCCGTAGCGTCAACACCGTCGGGAAGGCCATCTGCTGGTTCCAGGGCATCTCGGGCACCTTGGCGCCTCGCATCCACGCTTCCTGGATGCGGCGACCGTCGTCGGCGGGGATATCGCTGTAGGTCTGGGCGGCGTAGCAGTACTTCTCGTCGCACAACGTGTACGGGCCGTCAGTCTGGGTGAACGTCTGGCCGTCGAACGTGCCGAGCACGTAGCGGTTGTTGGCGCACCAGAAGACCCACCGCGTGTTCTTCGCGTCGCCGTCGATGGGCAGTTCGAAGAAGTCCGGGCATTCGGTCCCGGGCATGCCGGCCAGCGTCTGCAGGTGCGTCCAGCTCTTGAGATCGTCGGAGGCCAGCAAGGCGTAGTCGGGGCCGTCGAGGTAGAGCGCCATGATCCAGCGCTTCGTCGGCGCGTGCCAGAGCACCTTCGGATCGCGGTTATCGCCGCGGATGTGTGCGACAACGGGGTTCTTGTCGTACTTCATCCACGTCCGCCCGGCGTCTGTGCTGTACGTCAGCGACTGAGTAAACGGCTTGCCCTTCGATGCCTCGTTTTGGCCGCCGGCCGAGGTGTAGAGCGCCACGAGTGGTGCTTCAGGGCCGGCCTTGAAGCCGGACGTATTGTTCCAATCGACGACGGCAGAGCCGGAGAAAATCGTCCCGAGCGCGTCAGGATGGATCGCGTGCTCGACCTGCGTCCAGCCGACGAGGTTGCGACTGACTGCATGGCCCCAGGTCATATTGCCCCAGTCGATGCCGTCCGGGTTGTGCTGGAAGAACAGGTGGTACGTGCCCTTGTAGAACACCAGTCCGTTCGGGTCGTTGAGCCAGTTCTTCCGGGCCGAGAAGTGAAACTGCGGCCGGTAGCGCTCGGCGTACGGCTCGGTGCCGCCGCGGGGAGCGGAGGTCGGCTGCGTCGTCGGCGCCGCTCCACCACAAAGCAAAAGGAGTATTAGAACAAGAATGGCTGGTTTGTTTGACTGCATGTGTGTACCTCTCATGTCAAATGCCGAACCGCATGTGTGCCTCAGTCAAGGTGGGTCTGCTTCGCTTGACCCGCACCATGCCCTGAAGCCAAAGGGTAGTTCCTTCTGAAAGCTCGCCTTGCCCTATGGTACGACCAGCGGGACAGCATAGCCAGACGCCGGGTGCTGCATCGTAGCCGGGTGCCATGCAGAAGCGAAGCGCCAGCATGTCGATTCGTCACGACGCTCGCAACGCATGCCGGCGTTGGGTACTATGCCGAAGCAGAAGGTGCCAGCGTATCGACTTGCTCCAGACGACGAGTGGCATGGGTCCCGACGTCACGTCGGGAAAGGGCTTGCCCGTGTCTTCTCGGCCCGCAATGGCGTTACCGCCCGATCCGTTCGCCGCTCGCCGAACGGAGCAGCGCGTGTGATATAGAGGCTGGACACGGGGAAGATGCCGGCCGGGCCCCCCGCTTGCGGGTTTCGTCGAGCATAAGCCGACACGAGGTAAAGCGCGTACTCACCGTCGCAGCTCCAAGGGGATGCTGCAGCCATTGACCTCGATCCACTACCGATGACGACCGAACAGAATCGAAGGAAAGGCAGAAACAAACGTAATAGCACGACACGAACCAAGATACACGACGCAACCACACAACCGACGTGCGCCGGGCATCGCGAAGCCTTTGGACCGCGGCGGCGCGACGCCGCTTTGCCTTGCGGCGGAGCCGCGTCCGTCGGCAATGTTATGATTCGCGACTGAAGCGTACGAGCCTATTCTGCGAGCACCTTGCGCTGGACAACGAAAAGCGGCGTCGCGCCGCCGCAGTCCAAAGGGGCTTCGGCCGTGAGCTCAGCCGAACGGCTGACGCCGGCTTCGTCACCCCCAGCGCGGTTTCATTGTCACGCCGGCTGACCCGACCGACGGCAGCCCAATGCGATCTGACACCAACGCGATCCTGGGCACCGAATGTCAGCCGGCCACCGATTCCACCCTGGCGAGAATGCCTCGGATCTTGTCGCGATAGTGTTGCGGTGGGTAGCCCTCCTGTTTGCCTCGTCGTTCGCGACGCGCTGCGCCGCCGAGCCACTCCAATACGAGCAACAGCTCGTGGAGCATCACGTCAGCCGGCGTGATCGGGGCGCCGCCGGCCTCGCGGTACGCGGCGACAAGTCGTCTTGCGCCGCCGCCAAGGCCGCAGAGTTTGGCGTTTCCGCGGGTGACGATGGCCAGATCATAGGCGGGATCGCCGATCTGTGCGTATTCCCAATCGATCAGGCCGAGGCGCGAATCATCGAGGTCCCACTGGATGTTCTGCGGCAGCAGGTCGCCATGCAGGACGACCGCTCGCCGGCCTTCGGGCAGGTGCTCGTCGATCCAGCGAAGTGCCCGGACGGCGTCGGGCTCGTCGGCCAGGATATCGAGCGGCAGCCTGTTACGCAGGGCCTGGACATGCTCCGTCGCGTCCCGGTGGCCGTGGAGGCACTCGAAGTCATCCACGGGAAGCCGGTGAACGCCACTGGCGATCTGTGCGATGACGCTGATTACGAATTCGCGCCGGTGTGCGAACTTGGCCGTGTAGCTGAGCGGGAGCCCGGGGACGGCGGTTTCGATGAGTGCGTCGCAGGCATCGCCTTCGTCGCCCGCGAAGCAGACGAATCTGGGGACGTCGAAGTCCTTCGGCTGCGAGGCCATCGCCTCCAGTACGGCTGCCTCGCGCGGCAACCGCGCCACGGACTCTTTGTACGACGCCTTGTCCTCCCAGCGGCACTTTCGCAAAATGAAGGCGTGGTTCAGCGCGTCGGGCAGACGCGGCTTGGCCGCCAGCCAGAATACGTAGTTATCATGGTTCAGCCCCGCATCCAGCCGCCGGAGCCGGCCGTCCACGCGGACCGAATCCGGGAAGGCCGGGTGCTTCCTCAACGCGGCTTCGATCTCGTATCGAAGCGCGCCCCAATCTGGCCCGCGCAACCGTCGCATGGTTGCCATGTTCGCGGAGCCTGTAGCGCGGGTCAAGGCGGCTCTCTGTTCCGACCATACTATCGCCACTCGGCACTATGGTCAGGGCAGGCCTTCGTAACGGCCCGCCCGTTGCCCCGATGAGTTGGCTCATCAACAGCACTTTGCGAGCGTTGTGGGCCTTGAGGCGCCCGGCGAGGTCCTCGGTCATGCCAACGTACCAGTGGCCGGACGGATCAGTGCTTTGGAGCATGTACACGTACCAGAACTGGCCTTCCATGGCGGGCTCCTCTGGCTTGCCGAGACGTGGTTCGCCGGATTGGGGCGGCCGGATGGGCGGGCAAACGGCAGAGAGTAGAGCAGTAGAACAGGAGACCGCAGGAGAGCTAGCCTTTGGTAGAACCGAGGTTACGACGCAAGTGGGCGTCTTGTTCTTTCCTACTGTTCTCCTGTCTACTGCTCTCCTGCTCTAGTAAAAAGGCCCGCAGAAAGCGGGCCTTTTTACTGGAGGCGGGGGGAATCGAACCCCCGTCCCGTGGCACTTCGACCGTGGCCTCTACGTGTGTAGTCGTCTGATTTGTTTTCGGCTGACCGTCGCCCAGCGACAGGCTACGAGCACCCTAGCGTCGAGAAAATCTCATCCGGTCGTCACGGCGCCAACTCGACTCGGACCAGCCTGCTATCTTCGCCTCGCATGCCAGCAGGCGTCGCCTGCGAGACGGACCGCTTGTTAGGCGGCCATGCGCAACGGTTGAGCGTTGGCAAGTAAGGTTTTTTGCCAGGTGTTTAACCAGGCCTCCTGACAACCTGGACACGCCACCATCGATCTCAACTTGCCCGGTCGAACCCAGTTCGCCCCCGGCGTCATCACACGATTATAGCCACAACAACCCCCCACTACCAATGCCCGCACAGACAGCTCGCGACATCGGCTCATGCAGAAAGGACGCGCTCCTCGGCCACAAGCCCCAGAAACAGACGGTGAATGAACGCGAATCTCGTCGTCCCCGTCGTCTGCGTCTGCCCGCGATTCCTCGCAGCGATTGTCTGCTTCTGCCTTCTGGCTTCTGGCTTCTGGCTTCTGGCTTGTTTCCAGACACCTCACTTCGCCGGCGCCTCCGGCATGCGGTGGTTTTGCCGCGGCGGCCGGCCGGTGCGTGTGCCCTCGGCCGTGAGGCCGCCCCACGGCGAGGCCTGCGGACCACCGGCCTCAGCGGGCGCTTCACGTTCCTTGCACATCCGCTCGTGTGCCTCGGCGATGTGCCGCGCCGCTACCTCGATATCATCGGTCAGGATGAACTGGGTCAGATCCTGCGGGTCGATGTGCTCGAATCGCTCCAACATCGTGTCGCGCAGCCAATCAACGAGTTCCTGCCAGTAATCCGTTCCGATCAGCACGGTCGGGAACGGCTCGACCTTGTCTGTCTGAATCAGCGTCATTGACTCAAAAAACTCATCCATCGTGCCGAATCCGCCGGGAAAGCACACAAACGCGCACGAATACTTCACGAACATGACCTTGCGCGCGAAGAAATAGTGGAAGTCCAGCGAGACATTCTGATACGGATTCGACCGCTGTTCCTGCGGCAGGAAGATGTTCAGGCCCACGCTGCGGCCGCCCGCCTCGAACGCCCCCTTGTTGGCGGCCTCCATGATGCCGGGCCCACCGCCTGTGATGACGGCGAACTTTTCCTCGACCATTCGCCGTGCAAGCTGCTCGGCGAGCTTATAGTACCGGTT
>JAFGKA010000191.1 GCA_016928855.1 Phycisphaerae bacterium | reverse complement strand
TTGGCGTGTTCGGTAGAGCCGCTCGGTGAATCCGCCTTCGTTCTCGAAGGCGTTCGCCTGGGCGGCGATCTGGCGGTCGAGCATCGCCGTCGCCACGCCGATCAGGACGAGGGCGGCGTTGGCCGCGGTCTCGGCGTAGATGGACGTCATGGACTCTATGGACGATCTGGACCGGCGCGGTGGCGATGCCTGTCCATTCTGTCCATATCGTCCATCCCTCAAAGCAACTTCTTTAACCCACTGCGCCACTTCGTCCGCCGTCTGGCAGCGCCGCTCGACCAGCTCCCGACGGCGGGAATCAGTCTTGTCCCACAGGCGCAAGCCCCGCTGGCGCAAAAAGTCCTCGTAGTCCAGCCGCAGCTCTTCGAGGCTGGCACGGGCCACATTCGTCAGCTTGAGTTCCATCTTCTTCGATGTGCCGCTCGCCTGGCTGCCTTCGGCGATGTTCTGCACGCCCGAACGCGCCGCCTGCACCATCTGGTCATGCGTTCGGCTGCGCTTGTTGACGTAGCGGTCGCAGAACCGGACCGTCACATCGTAAGCCAACTGTGCGACCTGAAAGCTCTTGAGACGCCGGTATCCACCGTGTGCCGGAATCAGCGGTTCCGCCGGATCGCGTCCATACCGTCCATCGTGTCCATTCCTGTCCATCGCGCAAGCCTCCCCACAACCGCCTGGATCGCGGAGGTCATAGTAATGGCAGGAGAACCCTGAATCAAAGACTGCCCTTGGTCGAGGGCACGGCCTTCTCGCGGGGGTCGGGCTCGACGGCCTGACGGAGGGCCTTGCCGAGAGCTTTGAAGATCGCCTCGGCGATGTGGTGGTTGTTCGTACCGTAGGGGACGGCCACGTGCAGGTTCATCTGCGCGTTCTGGGCAAGCGCACCGAGGAACTCCTGGACGAGTTCGACGTCGAAGTCGCCGACCTTGCCCGCCCGATACTTGACGCGATAAACGAACGCCGCACGGCCTGACAGATCGACCGTGACCTGTGCCAGCGACTCATCCATCGGCACGATGAAAAAGCCGAAGCGGCGAATGCCGCGCTTGTCGCCGAGCGCCTCGCGCAACGCCTGGCCCAGACAGATCGCGACATCCTCGACGGTGTGGTGCGCATCGACATGCAGATCACCCGCGGCGCTGATGGTCAGGTCGAACAAACCATGCCGACCGATGTGATCGAGCATGTGGTCGAAGAACCCCACGCCGGTCGAAACCGAGACCTTGCCAGCCCCGTCGAGATTCAACGAAACCTGGATGTCGGTCTCCTTGGTCTTGCGTTTGATCTGTGCCTTGCGCTGTGCCATGAATGCCTGCCAGACGGCCTGGTGCCGCGTTCGGTTGTTGACGTTCGCCGATCCGCCCGGGTGGCATGGGCAGGCCCGAAGGGTTTGCCCGTGTGCTTAGATCGCGGCGGGTGCCACCGGTCCCGACATCCGTCGGGACCCCTAGCCCCGCAACTCGCGGAGCGCGGCCAGGAGTTTGTCGTTCTGCTCGCGCGTACCCACAGTGATCCGCAGCCGGTCGGACACGCGGGGATAGTCGAAATATCGGACCAGGATTCTCCGGGCCTTGAGCAATTCGTAGACCTCGCGAGCCGGTCGCCACGCCGGCCGGGCCAGCAGGAAGTTCGACTGCGACGGCAACGCCGGCATGTCCAGCCCGGCCAGCGCCGCACGGAGCCGCTCGCGCTCGTCGCGGACCTTCGCCCAGCACTGTCGCGCGTAGTCCTGATCCCGCAGGGCCGCCGCCGCCGCCGCGATCGAGACGGCATCGACGTTGTAGCTGTCCTTGACCTTCATCAGCCCGGCGATCAGGTTCGGGTGCCCGACCGCATAGCCGAACCGCAACCCGGCCAGCGAATAGCCCTTCGACAGCGTCCGCATCACGAGCACGTTCTCGAACTCGCTCGCGAGCCGCATGCAGTTGGAGTCGGCGAAATCGACATACGCCTCGTCCACGCACAGCACGCCGTTAAGCTGTCGGGCCAGGTCTGCCACCGCGTCGATCGAGACCGTCGTGCCCGACGGCGCATTCGGGTTGGCCAGGTACGTCACTCGTCCATGCTCGGCCACGAGCGCATCGGTCGGCAACTCAAAGTTCGGGCCAAACGGGACCTCTTTGACCATCGACGCCTGGATGTTCGCCAGCACGGCGTACAGTGTGTACGTCGGCACCGGATACACCAGCTTGGCCTCGGGCCCGCTCAGTGCCCGCACGGTGATGTTCAGGATGTCATCCATCCCGTTGCCGCAAAGGACCATGTCCCGCGTCACACCGTGGACGCTTGCCGCCGCATCGCGAAACGCGTTGCCGAGCGGATCAGGATAACGCCGCAACTGCTCGGGCGTCACCGCCGCAATCGCCTCGAGCACGCGCGGCGACGGCGGATACGGATTCTCGTTCGTATTGAGCTTCACGACGTTCGGGTCGGTCGGCTGCTCGCCGGGCACATACCCATCCATCGCTTCGATATTGGGTCGAAAGAACGCCATCGTTGCACTTATCCGTGTTTGCGGCCTTCCATCTGTTTGCGGGCCGCTTCGACCGTGTTGCGAAGCAGCATCGCGACCGTCACCGGCCCGACGCCGCCGGGCACCGGTGTAATCGCGCCAGCTACTTCCTTGACTTCATCAAACGCCACGTCGCCAACGGTCACCGTCTTTGTCTTGCCGTCGCCGCCGGTGCTGGTGATCCGGTTGACGCCGACGTCGATCACGACCGCGCCGGGCTTGACGTGCTTGGCCCGAATCAGGTTCGGCTTGCCGACGGCAACGACGAGAATATCCGCCCGCCGCGTGTGCGCGATCAGGTCGCGTGTGGCGATATGGCAGCCCGTCACCGTCGCCATCTCGTGCAGCAGAAACGTCGTGATCGGGCGGCCGACGATCGCTCCCTGACCGACCACGACCGCCTCGGAACCGCGCAGCTCGCGCCCGCTGGCCCGCACCAGCTCGACCGCCGCAAGCGCGGCACACGGTGCGATGATCGGCTCGCCGTAGAAGCAGAAACCGATGTTCGACGGGTTGACGCCCTCGACATCCTTGTAGGGGTCGATGTGGTATTGCATCAACGTCGGGTCCACACCGTCCGGCATCGGCATCAGCAGCAGAATGCCCGTCACGGATGGGTCGTGATTGAGCCGCGTGATTTCCGCGATGATCGCCCGGGCATCCGCGTCGTCCGGCAACTGGCGCAGGTCGTACTCGATGCCCACCTGCTCGCACGTCTTCCGCTGCGAGCCGGCATACAGCATGCCCGGCGGGGGCGAGCCGACAATCAACGACGCGAGTTTGACCGAAGCGCCCGCCCGGCGCAACTCGGCCACCTGGGCGCGCACCTGCGCCCGCGCCTGTTCCGCCAATACGGTTCCGTCAAGGATCTGCGCCCCCATCGCTCTGTGGTCTCCTGTCTGTGCCTGGGGTCAATGCGAGGATTATAGAGCCCCGGGCCGCCCTTGGATACAGCCAGCTTCGGTGCGGCCTTACGGGCGCAGATGATTTTCAAACAGATACAAGCCGCTCTTGCCCGGCGCGATGAAATCGAGGTCGCCGTCGCCGTCGATATCGACCAGCTCGGCCGACAGGCCGATACCGGCCGGGCCGCCTTCCTGGATCGTGTGGCGGTTCCACGCGCGTGATGTGGAATCGAACGTGTACGCATACAGGCAGCGCGGCTCATTGGCGCCGGGATCGCCGCCATTGTGGGCGTAATACCGCTTGCCGGTAACCAGCTCCTTGCGGCCGTCGCCGTTGAGGTCGCCGAGCAGCACGACATGGGCCTGCGACCATGTCACGTCGATCTCGTGTCGGCTCCATACGCGCACACCGACGGCATTGCGCCCCTGCTCCAGCCAGTACAGTCCGTAGTTGTGGCCGATGCCCCAGATCAGGTCCATGTCGCCGTCGCTGTCCACGTCATGGACGAGGATCGGGATGCTCGGGCCAATGAGGTCGAACTCCGCGTGCCAGAGCCACGCATCGACGTCGCTCGGATTCGCGCCGGCCTCGGCCCAGCCCTTGCAGCCGACGACATCGCAGCGCCCGTCACCGTTGATGTCGCCCGCACCGACGCCCTCGCCCTCCAGACCGGCGGGCAGCAGATGCCTGTCCCATCGCACGCCGTGGGTTCCCGTCGTGTCACGGTGGAAGCTGTACCACGCCGGTGTGCCGTGAACCACGTTCGGCAGCACGTCGGGCCGGCCATCGCCGTCGAAATCCTCGAGAATCGCAGTCTCCATGTTGCCGGGCTCATCGATCTTGATCGTCTCGAACGGTCCACCGGCCGGGCCCGGATTGCGTACCCAATAAAGACTCTTGTCATGCCAGGTGCACGTGACCGTGTCCATCCATCCGTCGCCGTCCACATCCACGGGCAGACTGCAGAAGTCCAGGTAATAGTTGCTGATCTCCTGAACGTCGCGCACGAAGTGCTTCGTCCAACTCGGCCCCTCGTACCAGAATCCGCCGCAGTGAATGTCCAAGCGCCCATCGTTGTTCACATCCACGGCCGCCGCACCCTCGAACCGCGACTCCGCATTGATCACATGCATGGTAAAGGCAATATCGCCCGGCCTGGCGCAGCCGAGACCCACGAGCGCGACTCCTACGATTGTTCCCCAGCGTGCCGGCATGGTATTCTCCTTACCTTCGCGAGCCCGCATCAGACTGGAGACGCTCGCCGAAGTCAAGGCTCGGCGCCGATGCGTGCGACAGAATCGGCGAGTTCCTTCTTGCCCCGAAGGGGCGCAGGTACGCAGCGAGGCATGCGAAGAAACCTGTGTCGCCCGTGCGAATCAGCCCCGAAGGGGCGCCGGTGTGTAGCCAGGGACGTAAGCCCCTGGTACAACGGCGGGGCGTACCAATCAGCCCCGAAGGGGCGACAGAACAGAGACGCACGCACTCGCTCCGGATGCAATCAGAGGAGGTCGTGATCGTGATCAAGGCGTTGGTGAAGCGAAGCGTTGCCCTGCTCTCGATCGTGCTGTCTGGCGCCGTGCTGGCGCAGGATGCGCCCTCCGCCCAACCGGGTAACTCGATGATGTGGGTCGATGCCGGCGTGCCGAAGCCCGACACCTACGCGGCCTTCCGCGGCCGATTCACGCTGCCCGCGGCGACCGAGGTGGAGCTGCGCACCCTCGGCTCGAGCTGGTTCGTCGTCTGGCTCGATGGCAAATACCTGACCGAAGGCCCGGCCCGCTTCGACGCGCTGCATCCGGAGTACCAGCGCTTCGGCGTGACCCTGCCGGCGGGTAGGCACGTGCTGGCCGTCCAGGTACATCACATCGGCGCCACCACGCGTATGCTCATGGATATGCGCCCGTTTCTGTACTGCCATGCGTACGCCAATGGCAACATCATCGCGATTCGGTGGAAGTGCGCACCGCTGGGCGGCTATCGGCCGCAGGTCCGGCGGATCAACCCGCAACTCGGCTGGATCGAGTGGTGCGACACACGACAGAACCCGGTGCACTGGCAGGCATCTGACTTCGATGACAGCGCCTGGACCGAGCCTGTTGACGTCACGCCGGGTATCGGCGAACGAACAGCAGCCACAATCGCACCGGTGAAACACTTCGTGCACGCGCTGAAACCGATCGCCGAAGGGCGCCTGGCCGAGCACTTCGGTTACGAGTTCGACGACGTGCCGGCGCGGTTCTTCCTGCGGAATCTCACGTGCGACGATGTGCCCGCGCAAGGCCGCTGGCGTCGCTACGACCTTGGCCGTGTGCGATTGGGCCGGCCACGATTCGTGCTCGATCTGCCGGCCGGCGCGGTGATCGAGTTTGCCTACGCCGAGGCGATGGAACATGGCCGCGTCGCGCCGTACATCACGCTCTCAACCGGGCCCTCGTGCAATCTCGATCATTACGTTGCCCGCGGGGGCGTGCAGGAGTTCTTCCCGCTCACGCCCAAGGGCGGCCGGTTCCTGGAAGTGCATGTACTCGCCGACCCGAGCAGAATTCGCTTCGTCAACGAGACGTACGTCGAGCGATGCTACCATGATGTGCCCGAGGGCTCGTTCACCTGCGGCGATCCGCTGCTCGAGCAGATCTGGATGACCGGCGTCGAGACGTACCGCGCCTGTGCCGAGGATGCGCTTGTTGATAACCCGACACGCGAGCGCGGCCAGTGGACCGGCGACGTGGTGTCCGCCGGCATGGACATTGGCTCGGTTGCGTACGCCGACCTGCGGCTGTTCCGGCGCGGACTCGTCCAGAGCGCCCGTTGCGCCCGGGAGGATGGGCTCGTCGCCGGACTTTGCCCCGGTGGGGCGGCGTATCTCGCGACGTATGCGGCGCAATGGTTCGGCGCGTGCATGCACTACTACGAGCTGACCGGCGATCGCGCGCTGCTCGCCGAGTTGCTGCCCTACGCCCGGCGCAACCTCGCCGCGTTCGAAAAGTTCATCACCGACGACGGCCTGACGGATGGGGCTGGCTGGGTTTTCGTGGACTGGGGCTACGTGCGCAATCCGGGCCCCGTCGATATCGCGTACAATCTTCATTTCGTCGCCGCGCTGCGTGCGTTCATGCAATGGTGCGACGTGCTTGACTGCCCCGATGACGCGGCGCGATTCAAGCCGCTCGAACAGCGATTGACCGCGCTGATACGCCGCTGGCTCGCGGCACACTTGGCCGATGACAAGGCCGGCTGGCCGGCGGTCGGCTACCATACCGCTGTGCTGGCGCTGCGGCTGGGCGTGGTCGAGGCGTCCGAGGCGCCGCCCTGCCTGGCGTACATCAAGCAACACATCCTCAACTGTTTCCCGAACAATCCCGAAGCGCCGCGGCTCTCATCGCCGTCCGCGGATAACCGACAACTGATCACGCCGTACTTCGCCCACTACGCGTTCCCGGCCCTGATCGCGCACGGCGAAATGGACTTCGTTCTGGACCAATACCGCAAGTGCTGGGGCTGGGCCCTCGGTGAGGGGCGAACGACGTGGGTCGAGGTGTTCGACACCCGATGGACGCATTGCCATCAATGGGCCGGCTGTCCGACGTGGCAACTGTCTCGCTACGTCCTGGGATTGCACGCCCGCTTCGATCTCGGCGTCAAACACTACGTGCTCAAGCTGATTGGCGGCTCACTGCCCGGCGCCGAAGGCGCGATTCCGTTGCCCGAGCCGCAGGGGCTGATCCGAGTCAAATGGACCCGGCAGCCCGACGGCATCCACTATGCATTGCAGACGGACGCGCCAATCGTGCTGCACCGCGACAGTGCCGACGGCCCCGTCGAGACGGTGTCGGATCGTTACGAAATCGTATTGCCACGGTAAATATGCCACAAAGGAGCTTTCCCATGACGCACGTCAAACCGAAACGGATCGGGTGCCACTGGTCCCGACGTCACGTTGGGACCCGCCAGTGCTTCGACATGCAACGTACGCGCCATACCTCAACCACCGCTCGTCTGCCGAAGACAATGCTCGCGTTGCTGACTTCCTCGCTGCTCTCCGTGGCCGCCTGCCAGAGCGGGCAACGCGCCGCCACCCCACAACAGACGCGCCCGAACGTCATCCTGATCATAACGGATGATCAGGGCTGGGGTGATCTCGGCTGCAACGGCAACGACAAGATCCGTACGCCGAACCTTGATCGACTCAGCGCTGCCGGCGTGCAGTTCAACCATTTCTATGTCTGCCCCGTCTGCTCACCGACGCGCGCCAGCCTGATGACCGGCCGCTACAACTACCGTACCGGCGTTGTCGATACATTCATGGGCCGCTCGATGATGCACCCCGACGAGGTGACGCTGGCAGAGGCTCTTTCCGCGCACGGCTACCGCACCGGCATCTTTGGCAAATGGCACCTCGGCGACAACTACCCGATGCGGCCGATCGACCAGGGCTTTGACGAATCGCTCATTCATCTCGGCGGCGGCCTCGCACAGCCCTCGGGCCCGCCGGACAACGGCTACTTCGATCCGCTCCTGTATCACAACGGCCGGGAGGTCAAAACCGAAGGCTATTGCACGGATATCTTCACGGACGCGGCGATCCGTTTCGTCGAGCAGAATCGCGACCGCCCCTTCTTCATCTATCTGCCGACGAACGCGCCGCACAGCCCGCTGCAGATCGCCGATGCCTACGCCGACCCGTACCGGGCCAAGGGGCTGGATGACGTGACCGCCCGCGTCTACGGCATGGTTACCAACATCGACGACAACGTCGGCCGCCTCCTGGCGACGTTGGATACGCTCGACCTCGCGCACAACACGCTCGTGATCTTCCTCACCGACAACGGTCCTTCCGGCAAGCGCTACAACGGCGGCATGCGCGGCGACAAGTGCGACGTCTACGAAGGCGGCATTCACGTGCCATGCTTCATGCGATGGCCGGCACGGCTGCGCTCCGGCCGGACGATCGAGCCGATTGCCGCGCACATCGACGTGTTCCCAACCGTGCTGGCGGCGTGCGGCGTCGAGCCGCCCGATGTCCAACTCGACGGCGTCAACCTGCTCCCGCTCATGGATAATCCGGACATGCTGTGGCCCGACCGCTTGCTGTTCGTCCAGTGGCATCGCGGCGATGAGCCCGTGCCGTTTCGCAACTGCGCCGTTCGCGCCGGCCGTTATAAACTCGTCAACGGCGCCGAACTCTATGACCTCATCGCCGACCCCGCCGAGAAAACCGACATTGCCGCTGCCCATTCCGACATCGTCGCTCGCATGCGGGCGGATTACGAGGCATGGCTGAAGGACGTCAGTAGCACGCGCGGCTACGCCCCGTCACGCATCGTCATCGGAACGGAGCATGAGAACCCCGTCCGGCTCTCGCGCCAGGACTGGCGCGCCGCTGAGGGCTGGTCCGACGATGATCTGGGTCACTGGGCGGTGCGAGTCGCCGCGGAAGGAGTTTACGACATCACGCTACAATTCCCCACAACGCACGGAGCCACGGCCGCCTTCGTCCGCGTGGCTGGCCAATTGCTCGAACAACCCGTCGATGGTGGTGCCGCCGCGTGCCGATTCAAGACTGTACGACTCACTGCGGGCGACCAGAAACTCGAAGCCTGGGTTGAAGCGCGTGGCAAGAAGGCCGGCCCGTGGTTCGTCGAGGTCCAACGCATCGAGTGAACACGCTCACCGCAACAGGCGGCCTTGACCGCTCGTTTCGTTGCGCATGGGGAACATACCCCATGCGGCCGGAAACCGGCCGCATTAACCAACCCGGTATCACATTACGCGGCTTGAATGGCGTGCTTGGGCGGCTCGATGCATACGACTGAGTTCCAGCCGTACGGACTGCGTTCGAGCCCGAACGCGGCGTAGTCGAGATACCACTCGCCATCCGCACAATACTTGAATTGATACGTGCCCGCACCCAACTGGAACCGATACGACCACCAGCCGTCCGAGCAGCGTTTCATGGGGAAACACGCATGTTGCCAGCCGTTGAAATCACCGGCAAGCGTTACACTCTGGGCACCCGGACGATAAAACCGGAATTCCACCGACCCGTCATCATGCGTAATCGTCATTGGCCAGCCTCCTGCGTGACACGAGACATCCTGCACGCAGACCTCGTACGGTTACCCTCGGCCCTTTCCGCACTCATTCTAGGCGCGGGTGCAAACCCGGCCACCGAAGAGTTCAAAAAAATCGAAAATCTGGGGCGATGCGACGCGCTTTTCGACCTCAGGCACCGGCGCCGCCACCAGTAATCTTTCGCAGGACGTGTCCGACGCGTGGCAGCCTCCAACACAACGCACTCCTCCGGCCACGCGACGTTGTTCGTCTCCCCCCCGCAAGTGCCGCTCGGCACGCTGGCCGAGAACGGGAGAAACTCGTATAGTCTTGCCGCGAATGTTGTCGGCAGAACGGCGCGGCGACCTGAATCGATTTCGGCAGATTCCACTCCACAACGGGGCGAAAACCTGCCGTTTCCGTAAGTCCTTCCCTGATAAGAGAATCCTATGGTTTTCGGACGGAATTGTTCAGCCTTTACAATACTGCTGAGTGGATTTCTCCTGATACTCGCGGGCTGTGAATGGTCGCAACCGGGCACGTTGGAGATTTCCATTGCCGAACCAGAGTTGCCTATCTTCCCGGATACGCTTGTCCAACCGGAAAACGACGTCTATAGCGCATCGCGATCGACCGTTTCCCTGCGCGCCGCGGTGAACGAAACCGTGGCGTTTCAGGTTGTCCTGCGTGGAGCCGCCTCCGACCGCGTTGTCCAGCTTACGGTTACCGACCTGACCGGCCCAGCGGGCACAATCCCGGCCGACGACGCAACGCTGTACCGCGCGCTGCCGGTGCGTATCGACGCCTATCCAGCCTGGTACCTTCAGCGCACGCCCAACCGGCGCGAGGTGCGTGAATACCCGGATGTGCTCGTGCCCATTGTCGCAGGCAGCACGGCGTTACCGGCTGAACTGCATCCGGTGCGAAACACGGCATTCTGGGTAGACTGGTATGTTCGGCCCGGTACGGCCGCCGGCACGTACACCGGCCGGCTGCGCGCCGAGACCGAATCCACTGCGGCAGAAGAAGTTACGATCGCGATCGAGGTCTGGCCGTTCGCGCTGCCGGCCGCACCGCACATGGTCGCGCTGGCGCCACTGGAATGGTCCACGCTCGTCGCGCATCACCTGAAGCGGGATGGCGAGCCCTACCGTCCCCATCGGCTCGCGGCGGACGATCCCCTGCGCCCGGCGGCGTTGGGCGTGCTGGATGCGACATTTCGGCTGCTTCACGCGCATCGATGCCACGGAATCCTGACCGATCTGCGGCCCAACCGTCGGCTCGGCTCGGCCGAGGGCGAACTGGACTGGGCGGACTACGATGCCGCTGTGGCGGGCTATCTCGATGGCAGCACGTTCGACGATCGGGTGGCGTTGCCGGTCTGGACGCTGCCGGTGGACGACCGCTATCCCACACCGTTGGCCTACGGTGGCGTAGGCTCGGACCGGTACGCCGAAGCCGTCAGGGCGACGACCGCCGCCTGCGTAGCCCACTTTCGGCAGCAAGGCTGGCTGGACCGGTCGTTTGTGCCGCTGTTCGCGTCGCAGGCCCAGCGCGGCGACGAACATGCGGCATTCCGAGCGGTCGCCGAGCTGTTTCGGGCCGTTGATCCGATGGCGCCACGGCTCTGGTGCGGCCTGCCGCCGCAGTCGATGGAGCCGTTTGGCTGGTTCGGTCACCCGTTTGTCGATCCACGGCCTCTACCTGGGAGCTGGTGCCCGCCGGCCCGGTTTGTCGATGCCGCCACAATTCCAGCATTACGGCAGGCGTCGGCACAGGTCTGGTGGCAACCGGATCAGCCGCCCTACAGCGGCTCGACAGCACTGGTATCGCCGCCGATCGACGTTCGCAGTATTGGCTGGCAGGCCGCCCGCTGGGATGTGGCCGCTACCTGGCTGACCGGCGCCGCCGACTGGCCCGCCGAAGCCGCGGGCGATTCCATCGCCGACCAAGCGACTGCGACGAGCCGGTGGCTGATCTACCCCGGCGAGGCGTTCGGCCTCGATGCTCCGGTTCCGTCGGTGCGGCTGAAGCACCTGCGGCGGGGCCTGCAGGACGCCGAGTATCTCTGGCTCCTTCGCCAGCAGGACCGGCCGGCGGTAGCCGATCTCGTGGCCGAGGCGCTGTTTGCCTTCGGCGGCACGGCGGCGTTCGGTGAGCATCACCTCGACGGGCGTGCCTACGGGTGGGTCCAGGATCCGGCGATGTGGCGGCTGGGGCGTGAACTCCTGGCAGCCGAGCTGCTGCGGGTCGCGGCGGGTGAGTCCGCCGAGGGCTTTGAGCAGTTCCGCCGACGCCTGGAGTGGCAGCGGTTCCTGCTTGGCACGCGGCTTGTGCGCGGCTGGGTTGACGGCGTGCGTATCCGGCCAGAGCCGGGGGCCGCCGAGACTGTACGGGTCGAGGCGAACGTGGCGATGTTGAATCAGACCTCGCATGCGGCCCGGGCCGTGGTGGAATGCTCGCCACTGCCGGCCGGGTGGGAGCTGGCCGACAAGGCACCGCGGTTCGAGGTACCGCCGGGGCAATTGGCGCGGCGGATGCTGACGATGCGCCTCGCACAAGGCTATCTTGATATTCCGAGCAGTACCGGCGTCATGCCGCTGCCGATCACGCTGTCGGATCCGCCGAACCTGCAGATCGACGTGCCGGCGCGGGTCGCGGTGCTGACGGCCCAGCGGGTCGCGCGGCCGTTGACGATCGACGGCAGGCTGGACGACTGGCTGCCCGGTTTCGACAACGTGGCGGGCGATTTTGTGCTGGTCGGCGCGCAGGATGTGCCAAAGCGTGGCACGGATGAGCCGGACCGGCCGTTGGCGGCGACGCTGGCATTTGTCGCCTGCGATGATGAAGCGCTGTACCTTGCGTTCAACGCTGCGGCGCACGGCGCCGGCTCGCGGGCGGTGACGCAGACGAACTTCGTGCGCTACGAGGGCATGACGCCGGTCGGCGAGGACTTAGTCGAGATCGTGCTCGATCCGGGCGCGGCGGCGACGGGGCCGGGTGATCTGTATCACGTCGTGGTCAAGGCCAACGGCGCGATCGTGACCGGGCGCGGCATCGCGTGCGATCCGCCGATCGGGCCGTACGAGCGCTGGCCGGCGGAGGTGGCGGTGGGCATCGACGCCGATCCGCAAAGCGACCGCTGGTTTGTCGAGGTTCGGCTGGCCTTCTCCTCGTTCGGCCGCGACGTCAAACAACATCGCTGGTGGGGCATCAACTTCGCGCGGCTGCACCACGGCCTCGGTGAGTACTCCACCTGGTCCGCCGCCCGCTGGAACGTCTACAGCCCGGCAACGCTCGGCAACCTGCACCTGCCGAGGTGAGCCCGGGGGGCACATCCCATATTGCAGATTGTGGATTGTTGATCTGTGATTTCCAATCAGCAATCGCAAATCAGCAATCTTCAATGAGTCGGGCGGTCTCGACGATGGAATGCCGTACAAGACGCTCCCATCAAACCGCCCGCACGCCTCAAATCCCGGCGTCCTTCGTCTCCGCACGGGTGCCACTGGCGGCTCGTCCACCAGTGTCTTCCTGTGCTCCTGCCTTCTGCCTTCTTCTTCTCCCTCTGCTTCTGCCTTCTGGCTTCTGGCTATTTCGTGCCCGATTGAACCGATCGGGCCTTTGCGGTACGGTATGCGCAGCCAACGCTCATTGTGCGCCCGTAGCTCAGTAGGATAGAGCGCCGGTTTCCTAAACCGGAAGTCGCAGGTTCGAGTCCTGCCGGGCGCGGTTTCGTTCTTTGCCGTGTCCGCCGCGTGCTGGTGCTCGTTCGGGGTCAGATCGGGCAGGAGATCCAGTTCAAACGGAAATCGCCACGCCCCTTCGAACCGCACCCTTGCGCAGCTTCTCGATCGCCCGCAAAGCTTCGTCGCTCGGGCGCATCGCTCCGCGCTCCCATCGCGATACGGTCATCTTGTCCACGCCGACGCGCTCGCCGAACGCCCGTTGCGTCAGAGCCAGCCCTTCGCGCAGGCGCGTGATGTAGCCGGGACTCGGCGGCCGATCCAGTGCCGACAGGAACAGCGCCCGCACGCGGTCCAGAAACGCCACGCCGTCGGGCTCAAACGCGGGCGTGCCGTCGCGGTCGGCGGTCACCCACCGGCCGGGCACTTCGATGCATACCGTCCGGCCATCGGGCAGCCGCATCGTGTACGGGAAGTCCGGGCGCGACAGCGCCGCCGCAGGCTTGCGGCCGCGTCGCGTTCGCTTCTTCACCGTCGCTGCCATACCTCACCTCAATACATCGTGACGAACACGGTCAGCTTCCCGCGTTCGTCGGTGTCCAGCACGCACACCAGTTCCAGGGCATCGCCATCGGCTGCCTGCCCCGTGATGATCCACTTCGGGCGCCCCCACTGCTCGGGCCCGCCGTCGCGAACGTCGGCCGGGGCGTCCAGAATCGCGAGCACGTCGGGCCAGAACAGCCCCCGTTCGTCCATCCGCTCGGTGAAGTGCAGCGCCAAACGAAAACGCCCGGCCTTCACACACCGGCGGACAGCCTTCAACGCTTTGCGCGATGCCGCAGTCATCGTTCATCCTCAAATATACGCCATTGTAGGCGCTTTGTCAAGTTACCCGGGCTGATTCTCGCGGCGCGCCTGCGCCGCCAGCACCGCCCGGTCCATGTCGTCCAAGCCATCATCAGGCTCAGTCGTGCCAAGTTGCGCATCTTGGCACGACTGGGCGCCACGAGCCTCAGAATCCGCGTTTTCGGTGTCACTACTCCAGTTGTGCCAAGATGGCAAGTCATCCTTCTCTAGGGGGGGCTTGTCCCTTGCGGTGCATCGCCGCTGCCGTCGACGCCGGGATCGGCTGGAATTGGGGTAGTCGCAGATTCTTCGTTCCGGCCCGGTGGTTGCCCCCGCCGGGTCGTTCTCTTGTCGCTGGTCATCCCGCGCCCCCCTTCGCGGCTTGTTCGTCGAGCCACCGCCGCAGGGCGTCAACCGGATAGACTACCCGCGCGCCGATCCGGGTGTGCGGAACCCGGCCCGATTTGGTCATCGTCCACAGCGTGCGCTCCGAGATCGAAAGCGCCTTGGCCGCCTCGCGCGGCGACAGGGCCAGTCGGGGCGGGTCGTTGGGCTTCGTTTGCAGGTCGGTGGGTTTCATTTCGCCGCCCTCCGCACCGGCAGACAGCGTTGGGCGAGCCACTCCAGCAGTTCCGTTCGCCGCCACCGTTTGAGCACGCCAAGCGATACCGGCGGGGGCATCCGGCTATACCCATCCGGCCCGGCTTCGGCGAGCCGCCAGATGTGGCGGGCGCTGCAACCGAGCATCGCCGCCACCGCGTTCACGTCGATCAGTTCTGCCGTCGCTTCCGTTCGTCTCGTTTCCATCTCGTTCCCTCGCTTGTCAGTGTTTCGCCGCGACACCGCGCCACGGTTACCGACAACGTACGCGACGGAATGGAACGGAATAATTCTAGGCAATTATTCCGGCGCACAATTCAGCGCATGACACCCCAAAACCGCGTTTGACGGCCGTGGATGGGGGGTGAAGATTAGCGCTGGAATAATTCGAGAGTTTGACAGGTATTCCGCGTGTTATTTGCGGTGGCGTTTGCGGTGCCGATCTAACGCCTTCTTAACGTCATTGACGCCCATTATGAGCGTCTGTGCCAGATCTTCGTGCTTGTGATACTCTCCAGTGCCCCACGCTTCGGCAATTCGCCTATCCGCTTCCGGGTTAGTGCGGGGCTTGCGGCCGCGCCGCTTCGGGCCCGATCGCGCCGCTGCTGTGCTTCCCGTTGCCCGGTCGTCCGTCAGAGCAGCCCGCGCCACCGCTTCAAGTCTGATAAGCTCCTGACGCGCGCCCGACGGATCTACGGCGTTCGGAAGCGCCACGTACTCGCACAAGGCGGGCACCTCCACCTTCAGACCGCCTGCAAGCCGAACCAAGAGGGCGCCGATCCTCGCCAAGTCTTCCGCCAAGCTCTCGCGACATGCGATGAGTTCGATCAACTCGTCATCACACCAGGGCGCCGCGCTGTCAGAATGACGCCACGAAAGATACTCACTCGGACAGGATTTCTTCGCAGTGTCAATGAGGTGCTCTTGGTGACATTGCTCCCGGAACTCGGCTACGCCCAGTTGGGCGGCGTGCCAACGAAACGCACGCGAAGCGATTATCGCCTGGTGCCGGGAGTCTTGTATTGGCGCAATCTCATCGAAACCGGGGCAGCCATGCGAGTATTCGTCCAGTTGATCTCCACAATAGAAGACATCACGCGGTGTGATGCTCATATTGGGATCGCCGTTGACGTCGATCTTCAGCGGATCAGGGTGTGGGTCATCTGACATGGTCACCGTCCTTGTTCGCGGGCCGGTCCGAGCGGCGTGCCGGGGACGGTGAAGTCCAACACCACCGCTCGGGCCGTTCGCCGGGTGCTACCCGACTACCCTGGCCGAATCGTACCACGATGGCGAAAAAACCGTTAGCCTCTGGGGCAGAGAATCGGCGGCGCCACCAAGGGGGCCCGTTGCCGGCGGGGCCTGCCTTTCGTGGGGCACCCGGATCGGCTAGACTGGTGCCATCGGAAGCGTGGAGCTGAAAAGCGACACTTCCCACCGCTACCGTCGGGTAGGGGTGGACGGCAGAGACGGCAGGGGCGACCTGGACAAACTGCGTCCGGTCGCGATACTTGGGGGCCCTGAAGCGAACGTGTCATCATTCCATCAGGAGGACGCGACCGTGGCAATTCCCAAGAAAGTTCAAACGCGGATAAAGGCATCCCTGCGGAAGTATCGGGCGGTCTTGCAGGATGCGCGTAAGGCAGATCGGAGCGAGCAAGATACCGTTACGATCATAACGGACATGCTCGCGGACATCTTCGGGTATGACAAGTATTCCGAGATAACCGGAGAGTATTGCATCCGAGGGACGTACTGCGATCTCGCGGTAAGGATCGGTGGCAAGGTGCGCTTCCTCATGGAAGTCAAAGCAATCGCCAAAGACTTGAAGGAAAACCATCTTCGACAGGCAACGGACTATGCCGCCAAAGAGGGTATCGAGTGGGTGGTCTTGAGTAATGGCGCGGAATGGCAAGCATACCGAATGATCTTCGAACAACCTGTCAGATACGATCATGTCTTCACGATAGATTTCCTCGCGGGTGGTGACGATCTAAACGAGATGATTTACATGCTTAGTCGGGAGGGCATCACTAAGGACGCGATTGGTGAATACCACGAGCAACGGCGGGTCCTGAACGCGTATCACCTCGCGGCGATTATTCTCTCCGATGGTGTGCTGGCAGTCTTGCGCCGAGAGTTGCGCCGTGTAGCGCCCGGCATGAAGATCACTACTGATGACGTGAAGGATGAGTTAGTTAGTGAGGTAATCAAGCGCAGCATTCTCGATAGTGACGAAATAAAGGACGCTGCGAAACGGATCAAACGCAGTAAGACGCGGAGGATGCGGTCTCGGTCGGAGTCCTCCGGCGATACTGCCGCGCCTTCTGCGCCACCTGTTGCGGACCAAGAGTAATCACGCTCTCTGCGCGAGAATTGCCTTTATCTCCGTCAATTCCTTTCGCACTGCTTCCAACTCGTCTTCTTGTTCCTTTTCGCCGGGTGCGAGGAACCATGATGCAATGAAACCGGTAAACGTCCCGAACAATCCCACCCCTGCCGTCATCAGTATCGCCGCGACGACTTGCCCTTCCCAAGTCACCGGATACCTGTCCCCATACCCAACCGTCGTAATCGTCACAAACGACCACCAGAGCGCATCCCTCGCAGTATGAATGTTGCTGCCTTCTGCCGTCTCGCATTGAAGTATCGCGATACTGCCGAAGACCAAGAGGATAATGGAAACGAGTGATGCCGCGGCAAATGCGCCCTCTGCCCTGCGATTGAGGATGAAGGCCGCCAACATCTTCATAGACCGGACTCCGCGCAGGACTCGCAGGATACGGATAACGCGCGCGAACCGACCCCAGCGCAGGAAGTTAACCATGGGGATACTTGAGAGGAAATCAATCCAGCCCCATTTCAGGTATGCGAGTTTCCTCTTCGCGAGAATCAGCCTTACGAAGAAGTCTGCGAGGAAGATGATGCAGATGCCGGTGTCGGCATACTCCAAAATCTCACTCGTGGACTCATCGAGCCTGAAGAACGTATCAGCGGCCAGCGCGAGTAGCACGTAGACGCAGAGTCCCAACATGAACAACTGATACATCCCTGCATAACGGTTGCTGTTGCTGTCGTCCGGCATGGTATCACTCCTCAGAATGGGTTGATCTGCCAGAAGATAGTATCGCAAGGCCGAGGACGAGGGTAGGACCGCAGAAAGGACGTGAGTGCCGGACGGCATGGGGCGCATTTCCGTCTGCGACAACTTGCGCGAGGATACACGCGGCTGGGCGGTTGGTTCAGATCGCGAACCCCTGAGAGATTGCAGGCCCCCATGCCCAGGCCGTGCAGTCAACGCACGGTCGGCCGCGATTCCCTACGTGCGTCTCCGACGACAGATTCCCAGGCCCGCCAAGGCCAACATCACGATCGTTGCGGGCTCGGGGACCTGGACGACGCGGAAACCGATGTTGTCGTTCTTGTTCGTCGGGGTGGTGCGATGGCGATAGGCCGCATGCAGAAGACTGTCACTGCTGTTGAACGCCCCGCCACGCAAGATGCATTGCGAATCAAGAACGATGGCTTCATTCCACTCTTGTAGATTCCCGCCTTGGTCGTACGTACCGTAGGGGCTGGAGTACGCGTACGATCCCACAGCGGTGGTGTAGGCAACGGACCCACCGTAATTGGCCATGGACGTATTGACCGTGTCGCTACTTGTCGGGTAGTCCCAGTAGTCACCCGTCACGCCGTCATTCTTGTGATACGCCGCCTTGTACCATTCGTCCTCGGACGGAATCACCCATCTTGCGTCTGGCTCGCGCGTGACAGCCAATAGCTCGGCGTTCGTGGTCGCCCCATCGAGGGAGTATGAGCCGTCCTCGGTGAGCCACGCATCTTGGGCGGGATCACCCGTCAACGTTCCAGTCGGTTGGCTGTTCGTCAGCCAGTTGGCGAACCTCGCCGCATCGCCCCAGTTAACATAGTTTACCGGGCGGTCTGCCCACTCTGAGTCCACGCGATACTGATACGGGTCCGCCGGTGTCCCGGTCCCGGCAAAGCGCTCGATCTTGCAGCCGGTGGACCATGACCACATATACGGGTGGTACAGGTTGTACGCGTCAACACCAGCTACCTTGTTGAGAAACTCCGTGTACTGCCTGGCCGTCACCTGGTACTTGCCGATGTTGTATGTGTAGTCCACGGCGCCGCAGACGCGGTCTGGACCATAGCCGCCGTAGCTTTCGCCTGACCACTCGCCGGCATTGCCTGCATTGCCCACGGGAACCGTCTCGATGTTCACCGCGAGTGCGGGGCCAACCGATAGCACAATCACGGCTGTTATTGCACATATGCACCTGTACATTTCCGCATCCTCCACGAGTCTGCCAGCCGAAGACCACATCCCTACGCGCACAACAAAAGAGAGCACGCCCGAAAGCGTCTCTCTCATCTCCCCGGACTATCATCATGCGGCGCGCCTACCCACGCCCGCCGCCTCACCCGCTATTTACCCGGCGCCGCCCGTCTCCCGCATTCTGTCTCCTGTCTGCTGTCTTGTCTGCCACTGCCCACTGGCTTCCCATTGCCCCCTGCCTTCAAGGCGAGACCAGGACCAGCCGGAACCCGTTGCCGTAGTCCCGGGAGTCGGGCCAGGAGTAGTAGCTGATGCGGTTCGCCACCCGGCAGTGGTACGCAGTGCCGCACCAACCGCCGCTGCGAAGAACCCGATACATGCCGCTGGTCGGCCCGCGCGGGTTCACATGAGGGTAGGGTGTCGTACTGTAGTACGTGCTGCTGTACCAGTCGTTGCACCACTCCCAGACGTTGCCCGCCATGTCGTACAGGCCGTAGCCGTTCGGTGCGAAATAACCCACGGGGCTGGTGTACGGCTTGTCGCCCACCGCGAACGTCGGGTGAAAGCCGCTCGTCGGATTCGTGTCGTACGGATAGTAGAGGACACCACCAGGCCAATAGCTGTAATAGTTCGCCCGGGCGTGCTGGATCGTGTCGCTGTCCGACCAGGGGAAGCGGTGGCCCGCCACACCGCCGCGAGCCGCCTTTTCCCATTCCGCTTCGGTTGGCAGACGGTAGCCACTGGCGCTGAAATTGCATTCCCACGTGGCGAGGTTGTAGCACAGGGCCTTACCCTCCATCGCACTGCGCCAGTTGGCGTAGGCCACCGACCCATACCAGCTCACCATGACCATCGGGTGGTCTTCTTTGCCGGTGGTCACACCGAACGTACCGCCGTCCCACGTGATCCGGCTGTACGAGTTGCTCGTCGTGGTGTCGCAGTACGGATAGCTCGTGCCGGTGCCGGCCTGATACACCCCGCCGCTGGTGACCGCGATGTGCCCGCCTTGGCCGTAAGCCCAGTTCAGCGCGTCGGCGTACTGCTGGTTACTGACCTCGTACTTGTCCATGTAGAACGCGTCCACGTAGACCGCGTGCACGGGCAGTTCGTCACCGTTTCCTTCGTTGAACGTATCGCCCATCTGGAACTCACCGGCCGGAATGAGCACCATGTTGGCGGGAGCGGGTTCCGGCTCGCATGCCGGCGGGCGGTTCGGTCCGTTGAAACACGCGGCGAAGATGCTGAAGTCCGACAGATCCACGTCGGTGTCGTCGTCCAGGTCTGCGTCGTTACACCATGGCCATGGTGCAGGCCTATTCGGCCCGTTGAAGCAGTTCTGGAACAGGCTGAAGTCCGTCAGATCGACGTCGCTGTCGGCGTCAAAGTCCGCTGGCCACCATGCCGAGAGAGGCGCCGCTGCAGCGCCGAGAATCAGCACGATCGCAGGAGGCCCAAGACGCGAGGTGAACCGTTGCATGACACGTCCCTTTCCTTCCAGATGAGGTGATGCCGTTATTATGTTCGATAGCCGCGGTCGGTTGCAAGGGGCCGCGTGGCGTCCTGCGCGCACAAAAAAGAGAGCACGCCCGAAAGCGTCTCTCTCATCTCCCTGTGTTCCCTCTGCACGGTGCGGACGTCTGCCCGCGCCTTGTTGTTCGCTATCTGCGAACCAACGCCCTACGGACTCCCCGCCGCACAACGGAAACCTCGGCTGTACTCGCCGGTGGCAGTCGGTAAGCCACTCCGACGAAACGCGCTTCGGCACTCGTCAGCGCCGGAGGCCCAATTCCCGCCGCGAATAACACGCTCAGGGCCGCTGGTTGGTCCGCGCGGGTTGTCATAGGGGCTGCTGCTGTAATAGAAACTGCCCCACCGATCGTTGCACCACTCGTGCAGATTACCTGCCATGTCGTACAGCCCGTGCCCATTCGGCGCGAAATAGCCCACTGGGCCGGTGTGGGGTGTTCCACCGTCATCAAAATCCGGGTGAAACGTATAGTCGGAGTACGGGCTCGTGTCGTACGAGTAGCAGCTACCGCATGCCCAGTAGTTCGTGTGATCGTGGTTGACGGTGTTGCCCCACGGGAACCGTTGCCCAGCTACTCCACCACGGGCGGCTTTCTCCCATTCCGCCTCCGTCGGCAAGCGATAGCCATCGTTCCAGTTGCATTCCCACGTGGACAGACTGTAACACAACGGCTTGTCCTGCATCCCGCTGCGCCAGTTGGCGTAGGCCACCGCCCCGTACCAGCTCACGTTGACCATCGGGTGGTTTTCTTTGCCGGCGGTGACGCCGAACGCGCTGCCGTTCCACGTGATGCGGCTATTGGAGGTAGTCGTGGTCGTCTCGCAGTACGGATAGGTTGTTCCGCTGTATTTGTAGACCACGCCGCCAGCCACCGTGATGTGCCCGCCCTGCCCGTTAGCCCAGTTCAGTGCGTCGGCGTATTGCTGGTTGGTCACCTCGTACTGATCGATGTAGAACCCATCGACGTAGACAGCATGCACAGGCAATTCCCGTCCGTCTGTTGGTCCATCGTTGAACGTGTCTCCCATCTGAAACTCGCCGGCGAGGATCAGGACCATGCCCGGCGGAGGGGGATCAGTTGTGCACGCCGGTGGCCGGTTCGGCCCATTGAAACACGCGGCGAAGACGCCGAAGTCGGCTAGATCCACGTCGGTGTCGTCGTCCAGGTCTGCGTCGACGGCGCAAAAGGCCGCTGGCGCCCGATTGGGGCCGTTGAAACACGCGGTGAAACCGCTGAAGTCTGTCAGGTCCACGTCGCTGTCGCTGTCGAAGTCGGACGACCACAGTGCAGGAATGGGGATCGCCGCCAAGCCGACAATCAGGCCGGCCACGAGAATCTCGGGGAGGCTGCTGAACCGTCGCATCATCCGTTCCTTTCCCACCGCGAAAGGTGATGCCGTCATTATGGCCGGAACCGGGGAGACATTGCAAGCGGTCGCATGGCGTCGCGTGGCATAGCTCGGCAGCGCAGGCGGTTGCCCCTGCCTTTCCGCGTACGCGCGGGCTGAATCGGCCATGTCCGCCCGGCCGGGCGATCCGCGCGAGGCTTGGCCGAAGCCATAAACGCGATGTACTCGGTCTTGAAGGTTTCAGCGCGGGCGGTTTTTTGGAACGGCCTATTGATCTTCCGGGCTTCGGGCTTGCCGGCCGTGGAAAGGACTTTATGCCCTTCCCGCGACGGGGACTGTCGGCCGTTCCGGACAGGCCGGCGTCCGCGCCCGCGGACCATTCCATCACGGCCACCGACCTCACAACGGCGCGTGGTCCGCCAAGGCAGACCCTACCCAACTGCGGATCAGGTCTTCTGCCCGCGTTGCGCCGATGGTCCCTCTTTGTGGCATCGCTGATCCGTCGGGGCGGCGGACCCGACCTGCGAAGCTGTCCGTAATGACTATTCAAGCTCTGACCCCACGGTCTCTGCGGTTCGTGGGGCAATCATTTCTTGCTGGCGCTGCTGCCCTTGAGATGCTTGTCGAAGAAGGCGATTACGGCCGCGCGGATGTTGACGGGCAGGGGCTCGCGTTTCCATTGGTCGAGGTCGAAGGTGTGGCCGATGCCGGGCAGGAGGATGAGTTCGTGTTCGACGCCGGCGGTCTTGAGTTTGGCAGCCAGCTCGGTCGCCTGGTCGCGGTCCACCGTCGTATCCTGCAGGCCGTGCGCGATCAGCGTCGGTGGGCTCTTTGCCGACACGTGATACACCGGCGAAGCGAGGCGCCACGTTGCGGGCTCTTCGTCGCGTGAGACGGTCAGCAGGGCAGCGTTCTTCGTCGAGTCGGGGATCGGCGTGCCGTCCGCTTTGACCTGGTGCCGCGTGAGCAGATTCGTGATGCCGTAGAAGTCGACGACCGCATCGACCTTGTCCGACACGCCCGGATATGGCTGCTCGGGCGAGAGTTCCGGTATACCGGTCGTATACGCGACCATCAGCGCCAGATGCCCGCCGGCCGAGCCGCCGATCACGCCGATATGCTCGGGGTCGACGGCGTACTTCTTCGCGTTCGCTCGCAGGAACCGAACCGCGTTCTTGCAGTCCTTCACGTTCGTCGGCCAGCGCTTGCCTTCCTCCATCATGTAGTTGACGCTGACGCAGACGTAGCCGGCCCTGGCCAGTGTCGTGCAGATGTTGAACTCGCGCTCCCGCGCCTTGTCGCCGCCGACCCAGCCGCCGCCGTGAATCATCACGACGCCGGGACAGCGCCGATCCGCGGGGCGTTCGGCCGGCAGATACAGGTCCAGCCGCTCGGCCCGCCTGGGTTCGAGATACGCCACATCCTGCTCGATCCGCACACCCTCCGGCGCCGGCGGCAGGGTCGGCCGGCTCGTCGGCGCCGCGTGCGCGACGGAAAGCGTCAGCAGAACGAGGGAGGTGGCTGTGGCGCACGCCGCTCGTTTCACGGTCATGGAACAGATCGCCAATTGTGTTCGCGAATGGTGCATACCGTACAGCCTCCTCTTTGAGCCGCACAGGATACCGGCGGCGGCCAGCGATTTCCACGTGTTCGGCCGCGGGTGAGAGGGCCGCACTAATTCCCGACACGTCACGCTTCCGGCCTCAAGACGGCAAACCGTTACGGCCGACGTCGTCATGTGCAGGCGGCCGTCCCCGACGATCCACAACAATGGCTTCTGGCTCGCGTGCCAGCCAACGACGAACGGCTACGCACCCGGCTCGCCATGTCACAAACGGCTAAATGCGCTCTGACCCCAAAACCCCAAAGCTGCCGCTGCGCCGCTGTAGCACGCGAGCATACATCGCAAGCGCCTCTTGCCGGAACAAACGAAGAGGCGCTGTTGCTGCCGCCGTAACCAGGCGGTTCGCCGAGGTGGCCCCTGCATGGCTGCCGCTCCCCATTCGCGCCGCGTTGCCAATCTTCTTGCTCGCGGCGGCTGGGGGCGATAACACGTCTGCGACACGTTCGGGGGCTAAGCGCGCCACGCACTGCATAAAGGCTTGCTATTCGGCGACTTGCGCGGGAATTCCGGCCGTCGGGGGCCGTGAGGTATTTTGCGGGGCGCACATTTCATCCGCTTTTTGAGTTGATATCCGCCGCCGTGCCAGCCTACAACTTCAAGGACTGCGGAATCCCGTGCGAGGTGAGCCTGTCGCAACGGTGTTCCCGAACGGAGGAGAGAGATGACCAACACCTGCCGCGCGCTTGCTCTGTTGATTTCCGGTCTGGCCGGCACGGCGACGGCCGCACCGATCACGATTCACTTCAGCGTGCCCGGCTCGCTATCCACAGAGCACACCGGCGCAACAGGCCAGGTCGAAATCTCGTTTATCGAACAGGGCCTTGAGGACTGGATGCATCTCACAGTCATCAATACCACGCCAGTGTCGATCGGTTCGTCACTGACCGCGGTCGGGCTGGAACTGCCCGGATGGGATTCTGTCAGTTTCGCACCCGGCGGGGCCGGCAGTTTCTTCGACACCCTGACGTATGACGTTTCCGTCGCTCCCGGCTGGCTCAATGCGCCGCAGGGATATGATCTGATGCTCAGCAGCGACGGGAGTTTCGAGGGTGGCAGTCCACGAGGCGCGCCGATGGCCGGCCAGTCGCATACGGTTCAACTCAACCTCGGTAATACCGGCCTGACGGCTGCCGATCTCGAAGCGGAGTTTGTCACGATGTCGCCCTTCTACGCCGTCGCCCGATTCCAATCCGTGGGCCCGAACGGCGAACTCTCGGACAAGATGACCGGACACATCACCCCGGAGCCGTCCAGCCTGCTGCTGCTGGGCACGGGAGGCTTGTCACTGATGCTTCGTCGAAGAGGTTCATAGCGGGGCGCACTGATTATCGACGGGGTGCGTTGTTGACGATTGCGCTGCACGCCGGAAGCGTGGCGCGGTTTGCGCTATACAGCAACGTCTCCAGCGATGCGCCGGAGAGCCCAGCTCGACAACGTGAGCGTCGCGCGGACCGGCGAGTGGCCGACATGCATCCCGCACGGCCGGATGCGCATTACCGCCACCAGTGAACACGCCCGCAACCACCACGGCTACGTGTACGCAGCCGCCAACACGATCGACGACCGGCCGGAGACGATCTGGCATTCGGAATTCGAGCCGCGGGCCTCGCTGCCGCAGTCCGTCACGCTGGATCTGGGCAGCGCGGTGGAAATCTGCGGACTGGCGTGTCAGCCACGTCTCGATACGCCGAAAGGCATGATCACACGCTACAACGTGTACCTCAGCGACGATGGCTGGGCGTTCGATAAGGTCGCCAGCGGAACGTGGCCGGCGACGACGTCGACGAAACTCGCTTCTTGGCCGCCTCGCAAGGCACAATACGTCCGCCTGGAGGCCGTTGCCGGCGAAGGCAAGTTGGCGTCGATCGGCGAACTTGACATCGCAACCACGTCGCGGGGAGGCCTATCGCAATCATCGCCGACAACCGCGCCACGCTGAGTTGCGGACAGCGTTGGATTCATAGACTCGTACGTCGGGCCAGCAGAACCGACAGATCGGCTGCATCCCTACCTGTCCGTAACACCCATCTGACCCGTACAGTCCGTTGATCGTCTGTCTTCTGCCAATCGCTCCGAGGGGACGACACACAAGCCGACTGGCCAGCACATTTCAGACCGGGTATCCTGCCGTGACCGATGCCGGGCGATGTGCTTTGCTCGACTCGCCCTGGCATTTGGACCGCAGAACCGTCAACGCAATTCGGAGGCTTCCAATGCAGCGCATCCCGCTACTAATCCTGGCTTGGTGTGGACTCTTCACGGTTAGCGCAATGGCCGCACCGGCCGGCGACACGCCACCCGGCCGGCCGAACATCATTCTCGTCTTCCTCGACGATATGGGCTGGGGCGATCTCGGTTGCTACGGCCAGAAGATGATCCAGACGCCGTGCCTTGACCGCATGGCCAGCGAGGGCGTCCGCTTCACGTCGGCCTATGCCGGTACCTCCGTCTGTGCACCAACGCGCTGCTCGCTGATGACCGGCCTGCACGTCGGCCACACCGTGGTCCGCGCGAATCAGGAGATCACCCCTGAAGGCCAGATGCCGATGCCGAAGGACACGGTTACCGTCGCCCGTCTGCTTCAACAGGCCGGCTATCGCACGGCGTGCATCGGCAAGTGGGGCCTGGGCTTTCCTGGCTCAGGCTCAGAGCCGATGGATATGGGCTTCGACTACTTCTTCGGCTACAACTGCCAGCGTCATGCACACAACTACTACACCACTTACCTCTGGCGCAATGATGAACACGTTCTCCTGCCCGGTAACGCCAACGGCCAACGCGGCCAATACTCGCATGATGTGCTGATGGAAGACGCCTTCGCCTGGCTGCGCAAACAGGGCTCGCAGCCGTTCTTCCTGTATCTGCCGCTGACGATTCCGCACGGGCCGCGCACCGTCCCGGATTGGGGGCCGTACAAGGACAAGCCCTGGCCGGACACGGAGAAGGACCTTGCCGGCATGATCACCCGCCTCGATGCCGACATGGGGCGGCTGTTCGATCTGCTGAAAGAGCTGAAGCTCGACGAACGAACGATCGTTCTGTTCACGAGCGACAACGGGCCGGCCGAGGACAACGGTGAGCATCGGACCGAGTTCTTCGACAGCAATGGACCGTGGCGCGGCGCAAAGCGCGGGATGTACGAAGGCAGTCTCCGCGTGCCGGCGATCGCCCGCTGGCCGGGTAGGATCCAGCCCGACACCGTCAGCGATCAGCCCTGGGCTTTCTGGGATTTTCTCCCGACGGCACTTGAGCTGGCTGACGCCAAAGTTCCGGCCGATCTGAAGATCGACGGCATCTCGTTTGTTCCCGCCCTGTTCGGCAGGCCGATGCCACAGCGCCCGTACTTTTACTGGGAGCTGCACGAGGGGCCCGTCGGGCAGGCGGTGCGTTTCGGCGACTGGAAGGCTGTCCGCAACGGGATCGACAAGCCGGTCGAGCTCTACAACCTCCAGACCGACCCCGGCGAGCAGCACGACGTTGCTGCCAAACACCCCGAGGAACTGACCAAGGCGGAGAAGTTGCTCAAGACCGCACGCACCGATTCGCCTGACTGGCCGATGACCACGACACCGCGGCGTCGCAAGCCGATCCGGGAAGCCAAGTACACCGCCCATATCAAGCACTGGCTCGTGCGTGATGGCGACCCGGCCGCCTGTGTTGTCGTCGGCACATCGCCGGATCCGGTCACCCAGCGGGCGGCCGACATCCTCAACCGCGATCTTCAGGAGCGGGTAGGGACCATGCTGCCCGTCGTCGAGGCGCCAACGGCGTCGTCGCCGGAACTCGCGATCTACCTGACGCGCATCGACGAGCCGGTGCCCTTCGGCGTGGACGTGCCGGACGCGGTCCGTGCGGCCAGGCAGCAGGGCCAGGACGGCATCGTCCTGCGGACGGTCCTCGTCGAGGGCAAGCGCTACGTGTACGTTGGCGGCACGAACCCCCGCAGCACGATCTATGCGGTGGGCACGCTGCTTCGCAATCTGACCTTCGCCGGTCGCGACGTGACGCTGCCCATGATGGGCATGGCCGACGCCGCTGACTCCTCATTGAGGGGCTTCTGGTTCGCGAATCACGGGCCGGACGTCGGCTACGAAAAGATGAGCATGCCGCAGTTCCGCACGTATCTCGAGGACGTAACGCTCTGGGGCGTCAACACGGTCGGCTACGCCCCGATCGATTTCCACAACTGGAAGGCCGAGGTGTTCGTCGATCCGGCGGCGTTTGAACAGCACATGAAGCGCAACGTCGTCGATGTCCCCGACGTGATTGACGATTACGACTTGCGCATCGGCGTCAAGATGTTCGTCAACAACGTGTTCTCTGACGACACAGCAGGCCTGCACCTCAAGCCGAACGTCGAAGGCTCGGACTCGTCGCTGAGCGGTATGTACTGCCCGGACAAGCACTTCGTCTGCCCCACCGATCCGGCTTCGCGCAAGCGGCTGTTCGAGATCCGTGAGGAGCTCTTCAAGCGTCTGCCGCGCGTGGACTTCATGGTCGCCCATACGACCGATTCCGGCGGGTGCGTCTGTCCGTCGTGCCAGCCGTATGCGGCCACGTACGTGAAGCTGATGGATGAATACGGTCGGCTGCTCTGCAAGTACCACCCGAAGGCGAAGATGGGCATCAACTTCTATTTCCTGACCGAGTCCGGCAAACAGATCGCGCTCGACTATCTCGAGAAGGCCGGTACGAGCACGGTCGGTTACGTCTACTTCGGGCTGAATCCGGCCGCCGAGCCGGCCGATCTGCAGCGCCTGCCCGAGGGTCTCGAAGCCTACACCTTTTACGACATCGCGATGTGGCCCTTCTGGGGGACGTACGGCGCGATGCCGCTGCTCTCGTCGGAGACGCTCGAGCGTTCCCTCCAGCGCGACCGTCAAATCGCGAACGAGCCCAATTACGCCGGCGCCGTTCCCTACTCGGAAGGCCTGCACGAAGACCTGACCCGCTCGCTCTACAGCGCCTGGCTCTGGGATCATCGGGCCAGTACCCGAAACGTCATCCGCGAGTATTGCCGGTTCCATTTCGGACGTGATACGGACGACATCGTCGAATTGATCGAAACCATCGACAGCACGACCCCGATTTACACCCATGTGCGCACGATCTGGGGCGCCGCGGGCAAGGGCATGGACTGCAGCCCGCTCGTGCAAGCCACGCACCAGACCTGCAAAGACCTCCGGCCCGTCGCCGCGAAACTGTACGAGTCGATGAACGCGATCGAGAAGCAGTTGCCGCCGTGGGCCGCCGGCGGCTGGCGATGGAAGACGCTGCGTGTGCGTGCTCTGATCGACTACGTCTTCACGCACTTCGACCAGCTCGACAAGGCCACACAGGCCCGGATTCGCAGCGAGGTGATCGCGTTAAGCAAGCAGGTGCAGGAAGAGACGAGCTACGGCATTCTCCGCTGCAAGCGCAACCCCGACCGGCTCGGCCGCTGGTACGACAGCCTGGTCACCAAGCGCCTCAAGCGAATCTACGGGCAAGACGCCGAGTAGCCGTAGGCCGAGCCGCAGGGCTGGTCGAACAACACGCACGAGTGCGTGCATCGGGTGGTGGGTCTCGACGTGACGTCGGGAAAGGGTGTGCCCGCGTTCTTCGTTCGGTCTCTCGCCAGCCGTCCGTATGCCAGTGCTCTCGAGCAGTGCTCTTTCCGCAACGTACCCCTCGCAAGAACGGGATAAGCCTTTGGGGGGCAGGGAGTGTGGGGATATCGATTCCAACGGTGTGGCTACGGCGCCGTTTGGAGGCGGTTCGCTGGATGTTCAGAGGCGGACGCCGAGCAAATCGAGGATTCTCTGCTGTTCATCATCGGGCCTGGTCTTGAGCGTAACCTCGGTCTGATCGAAAACGAGCGTTTCCTGGCGGAGGCCTTTCAGTCGTTCCAACACACCCGCGAACGTCCAGCGCCGGGCAGCGCCTTCGCCATCCTGCTCGAACAACGGTACCAACGCATGACGGACCCAAGGCTTCCGCCGGGAATACAGCAGCCGATCCACACCCAGGGCCTCGGCCATGTGAAGGACGGCACACACGGCACCGAACTCGCGAGAGTCCTTGATCTCGTAACGATGCCCTGAGTCCTCCGGGCACCCCTGCTGCACGAAATCCCGCATCGCTTGCAGTTGCCGGTGCGACAGGCCGGTTACCCGGCCACGGGTGCGGTGCCGCACCTTCCCGTTGTCGCGGAAGGTTTCGCGAAACAGTCCGTAGACGTAGGGATTCCTGCGCCGGCGATCGACATGGATCTCGAGATACACGGCCTGCCTCCGTACATGGCTTCACATGAAAGCCCAAACCACCCTCGACCCTTGCTGTTTCAATCGGTTACGTCATGTCATTGGGGGTAAGTTGCGACTAGTCTACCCACCAACGGTCCTTCTCCTGGCGGATCTGGTCTTCGAGCCAGTTCCGCTGGTTGGCCAGATGTCGCTTGGTGCGTATCGTGGGAGAACGGCGGCCGCCAATGAGCGGAGTATTGAGGTCGAGCGTGACCATCCAAATATCCAGGCCGTCCACCTGGGTCTTCACCACATCGCGAAAGGTGGAACCATCGCGTGTATCCGTGGAGGCACGGAGCACGTCTCTGCCGGCGGCGTCCCACACGCCACCGCCACCCGCGCGAGAGCTGGCCACGATATGGATGCCGTTGTCCAACGAGCGTGCGTGCATCAACGCCCGGTCATAGTTCAGGCTCGGGAACAAGAGGATGTCGGCGCCCCGCAGCGCGACCAGTTCGGCCACATCCGTGAACCAGCTATCGTAGCACGTCATGAAGCCCAGCTTCCCGAAATCCGTTTCGAAAACGGGGACGTCGTCGCCGGGCGTCACGCCGTCTGAGAGGAGTTCCGGGCCATAGAGATGAATCTTGTCGTATCGTCCAACCTGTTTGCCTGTGCGGTCAAAAAGCAGCGCCGTATTGAAGAGACGATCGGAGGCTTCGTCGTACAGGCCGATGGTGCCCGCAACGTACATCCGGTACTGTCTGGCCTTCTCGGACATCAACGTCGCGGACGGGCCGGAGAGAGTCTCCTGAACATACTCACCGCTGAAGTATTCCGGAAGAAGAACGAGATCGACCTTGACTCGCCCAACGCTATCCAGTGCGTCGCGAAACGCGGGCAGTCCGTACTTCTCGAGGGTGTCCGGCCCCCCCGTGCAGGCGATCCTGACCCAGCGCGGCGGAACAGGATCCGTTTCGACGAGCGAGATGGTCTCGATCCATACCTCGCCGTCAGCGCAAAGGCGGTAGACGGCTCGCACCTCTGCCTGCACCGGCCCTCCGCCTGGAAAGGAGACCCTTGCTTCGCCCTCCACCCAACCTTCCGCCAGGCGATGGAACTCGACGATCTGTTGAGAACTCCCCTGGGCCGTAACCTCAAATAGAAGGTGCTGAATGGGATTCAGGCATGCGCTCTTCTGAAACCGCACACGGAACCAGTACGTCTTGCCACGGACGAGGCCGGCCTGGGTCGACACGCCTCCGACGGCGTCAGGATTGCCGCCGCCGGCCATGTGCAGATAGCGCTGGCCTTGTTTGTCCACAACGCGGATCACGGGGGACAGGGAGGGGCGCGCCGCCTTGGCAACCCAACCCGCCGGCAATCCATTGACGAGAGGTCCCTCGAAGGCGCCGTTGCCGATACAATTGTCGCCGTCTGGAAGGGCGGAAGCCGTGCGCACAGCCGCAACGCAGATCACCACGGCCAACAGCCCATGCATGCCAAAGTGCTTTTTATTGATCACTGCACTCACCTCCTCGCACAGGGCCCGCTGAATGCCTTGGCGATCCGCGGCTCCGTGCCACCGCAAGTATCGGTCCGGCATCACGAGCCGGCAAACGGCGCCATCTCGCCCGCACGATCAGGATTTCCACATGGTGGCTCGGTTTCGCTGGAGCCAATCGGCGGGTCGGGCCGGGGCTTGTGCGGACAGCCGATCCAAGGCATATGATGTCGAGTACCCCCGCCACGGTCGAGGCCGCGGTGGCTCCGGATGGTAGATGCCCATGGATACGGCCCGTGACGATCTCTCGCGTGCGTACGGCCTTTCGACGACGACCTACGTGGTCATCGCCAGCATGGTCGGCGTGGGCATCCTCACGACGTCGGGTTACGTCATCAAAGATACCGGCAGCCACACGCTGATGTTGCTGCTCTGGCTTGTCGGCGGACTGCTCGCGCTGTGTGGGGCGCTGAGCGTGGCCGAGCTTGCCGCGGCGATGCCGGAGGCCGGCGGCGAATATGTCTTCATGCGGGAAGCCTACGGGCGGCCGTGGGCGTTTCTCTACGGCTGGGTCTCGTTCTTCATCGGCTTCGCCGCGCCGATCGCGATTGTCGCGCACGGCGCGGCCCGCTACCTGATCGAGCCGTGGGTTGATGCGGGAACGGACGTCGTAACCCTGCTGACGCGCGGGCTCGCCGCAACGTTCATTCTCCTGCTGACGTACATCCACACGCGCGGCCAGGCGCCGGCGTCGCGCGTGCAGAGCATCACCACGATTCTCAAGCTTGTCGTGCTGCTGGCGATTGTGGTCGGCGGGCTCGCGCTGCGGCGGGGCCGCTTCGAGCACCTCACGCCCGATCTGCCCGCGGCGGACGTGCCGTGGCAAGTATTGGGGATCTCGCTGGTCTATATCATGTTCTCGTACAGCGGGTGGAACGCCGCGACGTATCTCGGCGGCGAGGTCAAGAGCGCAACGCGCATCCTTCCACGCGCCCTGGTGTTCGGTTGTGGCGCTGTGGTTGTGCTGTATCTACTGCTCAACGCGGTCTACGTCTACGCGCTCTCGACCGAGGCTGTGGCGGCGATGTCGTATGGGCAGGTCGAGCCGATCGCGGCGCTGGCGGCGGAGAAGCTTTTCGGCCCCTGGGTCGCCGCACCCCTGTCGGCGGCCATCGGCGCCGGCCTGCTGGCCACACTCTCGGCGTTCATCTTCACCGGACCGCGTGTCTACTTTGCCATGGCCCGCGACGGTCTCTTTCCCCGCGCGGCCGGGCGGCTGAATCCGAAGACCGGCACGCCCACCGTCGCGATTTTCGTGCAATCGGCGTGCGCTCTTGTCCTGCTGGTCTCCGGGACGTTTCACAACATCCTGACGTACGCGGGGATCGGCTTGTCAATCTCATCGTTCTTCGTCGTCCTGGCAATCTTCGTGCTGCGCCTGCGGCGCCCGGAAATGCCGCGCCCGTTCCGCGCGCCCGGCTATCCGCTCGTGCCGCTGCTGTTCCTGGCGTGCACGCTCTGGATGATCGTCTTCGCGTTCCAGAGCCAGCCGCGCTGGTCGTGGATCAGCCTCGGCACGATCGTCACTGGCATTCCGGTTTACCTCCTCTGGCAGGCTGTGGCGCCAAGACACATCTGAGTTGACGGGGGCACCTCGTTCTTGTCTGCGCCGACCCGGTTCATCGGACCGCACCCGGAAGTGCGCGAGATGCCGAGCAGTCAGCCTGCGGAGAATTCACACGAGAAAGGTACCCGCCTGCCATCGTGGGGCGATAAACATGAGCGGCCCCGCAGGGGCACAGGTGTTTAGCCAGGGGCGTAAGCCCCTGGGACACGTACCGTCCATACCAGTCAGCCCCGCAGAGGCGACAGAGACTCTTGACAAGTAGTCCATCTGGAATGATATCGTCAGACGTCCGCGGAATTCTGCCGCCCCGCTGGGGCTTGTCCTTCGTTATGGCACTATTCCCAGGGGCTTACGCCCCTGGCTACATACCGTCGCCCCTTCGGGGCGGAAGGCGGCGCCCGTGATGTTGGTATCCCGGTAGCCACAGGCATTGTATTGCCTGTCTCTATGCCCCTGTCCATCTTGACGGGCTCCCCGGACGTCGTGCGCTGCAGGCCGGAGTTGTATGTCGCCGCCGCAACACTGGACCAGGCAGTATTGCCCCATTACGGCTACAATGAGGATCGTGGCCTTGAACCTCAACTGTGTCCCTGCCAGAAAGCGAGCGTGACCATGAACGTGACCTGTGTCCACGTCCGAGTGAAGAGCGAACACGTCGATGAGTTCATCCAGGCTTCGATCGCCAACCGTAACGGCGCGGTCGCCGAGCCGGGCAATCTGCGGTTCGACGTGCTCCAGCGGGCGGACGATCCATGCGTGTTCATGCTCTACGAGGTGTATGACTCGGATGAAGCGGCGGCAGCCCACAAGCAGACGCCGCACTACCTCGTGTGGCGCGAGACGGTGGCCGACTGGATGGCCCAACCGCGCGAGGGCGTCAGGCACATCGCGCTGCACCCCATCGTGAAAGGGCAGTCGTGATCGAACGCTTCTCATTCGCGAAGACGCCGCGGATCGTCTTCGGCGCGGACCAGTTCGCACGACTGGGTGAACTTGTGGCGGCGTTCGGCTATCGCGCGGCCGTGCTGACCGGCGGGTGTTCGCTGAAGGCCTCGGGCCGACTGGATGAGACGCTGGCTTCGTTGCGGCAGCACGCCGTGCGGAGTCACTGCCACAGCGTGCGGGGCGAACCGTCACCCGACCGGATCGACGGCATCGTCGCCGAGTCGCGCCACGCGGGCGTGGACGTCATCGTCGCGATCGGCGGCGGCAGCGTGCTCGATGCCGGCAAGGCGGTTTCCGCAATGCTGCCGACGGGCGAGCCGATTCGGGACTACCTCGAAATCGTCGGAACGCGCACGCCTGACGGGCGCAAGGTGCCATTCGTCGCCGTGCCGACAACCGCGGGCACCGGCAGCGAGGCAACGATGAACGCCGTTATTAGTGAGGTCGGTCCGGATGGATTCAAGGCTTCGCTGCGGCATCCGAACTTCGTGCCGGATGTCGCCCTGGTCGATCCGGCACTGTCGCTGTCCTGTCCGCCGGGCGTAACCGCGGCGTGCGGGATGGACGCGTTCACACAACTGCTCGAGTCCTACGTATCGACGAAGGCCTCACCGATAACCGATGCGCTGGCGTACAGCGGCCTGGAGCTGGCCTGCGATGCGCTCGTCGCGGCCTGCACCACGGGCGCGGCGGACGTGAACGTGCGCTCGGCGATGGCTTATGCGGCACTGCTATCGGGCATCACGCTGGCGAACGCCGGCCTCGGCGTAGTGCACGGTATCGCCGGAGTGATCGGCGGCTTCTTTGACGTGCCGCACGGCGTCGCCTGTGGAACGCTGATCGCGTCGGCGACACGGATGAGCATCGAGAAGCTCCGAAAGACGGGCGGCGACTCGCTCGCAAAGTACGCCGCAGTCGGGCGACTGTTCTACGGCAGGACAACCGACGTCAACGCCGCCTGCGACACGTTGATCGAAACGCTGAGCCGCTGGACGGACGAGCTGCGGATCCCCCGGCTCGGCCCGTGCGGCATCGGTCCATCCGACGTCGAAATCATCGCCGCCCGCGCGGGCAACAAGAACAATCCAATCGCGCTGAGTCGCGACGAAATCGCGGCGCTCGTCACTGAACGGTTGTAACACGGAAGCCGCGACGCGAGCCCGCCAACCCCGAATCGCATCTCAGCTTCGGCGCGCCCAGCGGAATCGCGCGGAACGGCTCCGCGGATTGTCGAAGCGTTCGCGCGGTCCGGGCGTGATCGGCTCGTCGCTGCACGCGGCGTAAAGGCCCTGTTCCACGCCGTCACGAAAAGCCCGTTCGACCAGCCGATCCTCACCACTGTGGAAGCTGATGATGCCGATGCGGCCGCCGGCCCGCAGGCAGGTCGGCGCGATACGCAGCAACCCTTTGAGGCTTTCGAGTTCGTCGTTGACGAGGATGCGCAGCACCTGAAATGTCTTCGCCGCCGGATGCAGGGCGTGCGGATCCCGCCCCGTCTGTTCGCGCCACATCCGCCTCGTCAGGCCTTTCGCCCTGAAAATCAACTCGACCAGCTCCGATGTCCGGCGGATCGGTCGCCGGTCGCGCCGGGCGACGATGGCCTCTGCGATGCGCGCATGATCGGGCTCGTCCGCCAACTCGGCCAACGCCTTGGCGAGTTCCTCAGCGCTCAGGAGCGCAAGCCAATCCGCGGCGGTCCTGGATCGCCGCATATCCATGCGCATATCGAGCAGGCCGTCGTGCTTGTAGCTGAACCCGCGCGTGGGATCATCGACCTGCATACTGGAGACGCCGAGATCGGCCAGAACGATGTCGTAACCGTCGAGGCTGTTCGCCGCGAGAATCTTGCCGATGCCGGCGAAGTGACTGCGATGCACACTGATATTGGCAAAGGAGGCGGCGAGCCGTTGCTGCGTGCGACCGAGCTGCGCGGCATCGACGTCGAAGCCGAACAGCCAACCCGTCGGACCGATATGCTTCAGGAACTCGGCCGCGTGCCCGCCGTAGCCGAGCGTGGCGTCGGCGATGCGATCTCCCTCGGCCGGCGCCAGCGCAGCCATCACCTCGGCGAGCAGCACGGGCACATGCGTCCCGGCCAACGTCGCTCCACGGGCACGAACGGCGTCGACGATCTCGGGATAGGTCTCCGCCTGGTGTTCCTTGTATCGCTCGTCAAAGTGGCGCGGGTGTGTGCCGCGGTAGCGCGGCCGCCGCCGATGGGGACGGTCCGGGTTCGGAGCGTCACCTTGTGAGAAGTCCGGCATGACGCAGATTCCACCCGACCACAAAGCACGACACGCCCGCCTGCGCCATCACGCCGCATTTGTTCCACGACGTGAGGCATCGGCGCGCACGACGGGCCGCTTCGAGGCGACGCCGAGCTACTTCACGGCCTTTTCCACCTGTGCCCGGAGCGTCTGGTAGCCGTAGTGCGCGATCAGGTTGTCGAGCAGCACCAGGGCCGTGAAGTTCTCGGCGACCGGCCAGATCCGACCAACGATCGTCGCGTCGCGCCGTGTGATTGCCGCAAGCTGCTTGTTCTCCAGTGTATACTTGTCGATTGTGTGCTGCGGCTTGTCGATCGTCGGCGTTGGCTTGACGGCCAGGCGCACGATAATCGGCTGGCCCGTCGAGAGCCCGCCGGTGATGCCCCCGGCCTGATTCGAATCAAAGACCACTTTGCCGCCCTCGGCATGCATGGCGTCATTCGACTGAATGCCCGTCATGTCCTTCACCGCGAAGCCCGCGCCGACCTCGACGGCCTTGACCGCGCCGATGCCCATCATCCGGCCCAGCTCGGCGTCGAGTTTCGAGAACACCGGCTCGCCCAGCCCGGTCGGCGCGCCCAGGGCCACGACCTCGACGATGCCGCCCGTCGAGTCGCCGGTCCGTGTGACCGCGTTGGCCGCGTCCACCATCGCGTCCGCCGCTTTGACATCCGGGCAGTTGACGACGGCGTGCACGCCGTATCGCTTCCCGATCTCGTCGTGTGTCATGCGCGGGGCCATCGCGCGAATGTCGTCAATCTCGCCTTCAATCTCGGCCAGAATCCGGGCCTTCTCCAGGAATCGCATCTCCGGCGTGATGCGGTTCTGGACGTAGACCCGCTGATAGAACGGATCGAGATCGTGGCGCATCTGCTTGTAGCGGTTCGTATAGTCGAGCGCCTTCTCGTGCGCGACGTCGTCGCTCCGCACGCCGGCAAGCTCCTTGATGAACGAGTACACCCGAATGCCGCACAGGGCCAGGATCTTCTTCGCGACGTAGCCGGCCGCGACGATGGTGGACGTATAGCGCCCGCTGAAGATGCCGGCGCCGATCGAGTCGTCGTCGGGGCCGTATTTCACGAACGACGCATACGACGCATGCCCGGGCCGCGGCGTCCGGTTCGTATCCTGGTATTGCTTGATGTGGATGAAGTGACGATCCAGATTCGGAATCAGGATCGTCAGCGGCGTCCCGTTCGTATGGTTTCGGTTGCCCGCGCCCTCGATCGTGTCGGCGGCGTTCAGGCCCGTGTAGATGACCGGCAGATCCGGCTCCTTCCGCGGCGACGACAGCTCGTCGGCGCCGGGCTTGCGCAGCAGGAGATCGCCGTAGATCTCCTGCTCCGTCAGCAGCATCCCCGGGGGCACGCCCTGGACCACGGCCGTCAGGCCATCCTGGTATGAGCCGCCAGCCACTGAAACCTGGAATATGCGACCTAAATGACAACCGATCATGTCTTGATCCTCCGGTTCGCCATCGGCGCCGGGGCCGCGACGCCCTCCGCGCCTCGACGCGCCAGCGCGGCTACGGTTCTGCCACAAAAAAGCCGCCCAAGTGCGTCCGTCCAGCACCCGTGCGGCCTGCCGGCAGGCAACGCATCAGCCACCCTCAGTGACCCTGCCTCGTCTGCTTGCCCCATTGTCGCGGCCACCGTGGCCAAGTCAAGACCCGACCCGGCCGCCCTGCCAATCCACGGAACGAAGCTGGCCGTGTCCAGCAATCCCGCGGCGCGGCAATCACCGGCTACCGCGCAAGCGATCCAGTGCCGATTTCACGTCAGTCGATCGCATCACCTCTGGAAGCTCGCCGAGCATCGTCATGGCGATGGTGGTCGAGTTGATCCGGTTCAATGAGCCGTGCGTGCTCTTGACCGTGCCGATCATGACGTGGAAGAACTTCGAGCCGTGGCACGCGCCGTCGCGCAGCGTCACGACGACGTCCGGCGGCATCGTGGCCACGTCGTGAAACGCGCCCCAGATGCGGGCCAGCGGATCGGGATAGACATGTTCGGCGGTGGCGGCAAACATCGCCGTATCGTCGATCGTTCCGTCCGCGGTGACTTTGTGATTCTTCTGCAAGCCCGCGATGATGGGCGCCAACTGCAACGGATCGCCGCTCCGCACGTCATAGGTATAGCCGCCGTCCCGCTTGGTGATCCCGGCTTCACCGCCGGCATCGCGAACGACGACGCTGTCGTCAGCTCGGTAGAAGGCCAGCTCGACCTCCGGCAGGCCCAACAGACAAGCAGCCACACCGGTTGCGTCGTCGGTATACAACGCGGCATACGTGACCAGTCCATACTCAACGACGACCACATCGCGCGGCTCGCGCAGTGACTTCGTCACCCGGTAGCCGGCGTTCGTCAGCGGGGCCTTCAGCGAAACGCGTTTGCACTCCGTCAGATTGTGGCCGTGATCGGCGACGAGCGTGAGCTTCACGCGGCCGCGGCGCTGCCAGACGATTTGCTCGCAGAGTTGGTCAATCTCGATGAGGTACTCACGGATCGCGTCACGCCCCCCGCGCGTCCCAAGGCCGGCCGTGCCGACCGAGTAGCCGGCCGCCTCGCCCGCCTCGACGGCCTCAAAGGTCTTGGTGATGCCGCGGAGTTCGTGATTGAAGACGGCCTTGGGGTCGAGATACGCCTTCGCGTCCCACCAGTACGAACACCGGTAATCCACCTTCGGCAACCAGGGCGAGTTCAGCGCATTGAGATAGACCGAGTTGCCGTCACTCATCCGGCCGGCGGCCCGATCGTAATACAAGGTTTCATACGCCAGGCAGGGCCCAGCGTGAAACAGTTGCGCCAGCGCCAGATCCGTCATGCTCGGAAAACAGCAGATCAGGCGGCGCGGCGGATAGAACAGGCGAAACCGGCCTTCGCGATACAGGCGATCAACCACGTCAAACGGCACGCCGTCCAGCGCGATCAGGAAATGCGGGCAGCTCGCCGGATCGACGTCGTCCAGTTCGATCCGCTCGCCGGTCGTTCCGACCAGCGGGATCGTATAGGCCAGCGCCCGCTTGCGGCCATTCGACTCCTGGTACTGCCAGTAATCGGCGCAGCCGTCGCCGTCCATGTCGAATGTCACGATCGTTTCCGCGTCGGCATGACGGATGTCCATCGGCTTCGAGAAATCCGGGCCGCTCGTGCAGCCGGCTGCCAGCCACAAGCTGACGATGGCGAGTGTTACCACAGGGACTGACGATGCGTTGAACCGGGTGTGGTCTGCGTTTCGTTTCATGGTGATTGCGTGCCTCTTCCTTGCAGAGTGCAGGTCTGTTCGGGCAATCCGTGTGCGTCGAGCAATGTGCGCACGTAGGGAAAGTCAACGTTTACAGCGTCTTCGTCCGAAGGTGTCAACGTAACGGTGCTTATCAGACGCACGTGTCCGCCGGCTTCGAGCACAAAAGGAATTGTCTGCGACCACAGGATGCGTTCGTTGGTGCCGTGGTGCGCTTCTCGCCGCGGCCTGAAGACGACATCGCAGCGTACGCCGGATGCATCGGCATCCCGCAACGGTGGCGGCCCCCACCACGAACACGGCGTGCTGAAGAGGTCATTTCGGCGGTAGGTCTGCCGTACGATTGCCCTGGCCGACCAGGGCTGCGCAAGAGCGCAATGTGCGAACCGATCGAAGTACGAGAAACCCGTGTTGGCGGTCGGCTCGACACGGAGCGGCATGAACACGGTGCCCGGAGGTGGTGTCGGTACCAACTGTGTGAGTTCTCTCATGGTGCTTTGGTCCAGATCATACTGTTCGCGGAGACGCTTCTGTGTTCCTACAAGCGTCACGGCACCGACCAGCGATGTGCCAAGCACGGCCACCGCTACCCCGCGCTTGAACAGGAACGCGGTGATACGGGAGGCAGCGAGTGTGGCGCCAAGCCAATCCAGCACAGCAGCTCCGGCGAACACAAGGCCCACCGTTGGGTAGTAGCACATGCGAGGTTCGACAATCTGTCCCCGAATCATGACCAGGGGCATCCAGCCGAGCGCGAACAGGGCGAGGCCGAACAGGACGGTAGTCGCCCACTGGCGCCGGCCGCGGGGGCAGCCGTGTGGGCGGGGCGCAAGCGGTCGTGCGCACCAGTGCCTCCACCATGCAATGCCGGCGATCGACAGCGCACACAACCACGGCAGCGATCGTGGCAAGGTCATCACCTGCAGGCCTTGGGCAAGACCGCCTCGGACGATGTGCGCGATCCACGCACCGAACAGTTTGAGGTGCACCTCATGCGATACCGCGGCGAATCGACTGCCGAGTCTGCTGACGGATGCGAGGGATCCGCTTCCTCCGCGGATCGTGGGCGGCACCGTCGCGTGGACAAGGAGCAGGTAGATCAGGCAGGCGAGACTGCACGCCAGAGCCGGAATGAAGGCCTGTGCGAGATGTTGCTTCCAGGGAAGGCGGCTCTTGTACATAGACCAATACAGCAGCGGAAGCGCCGCAATACCTGTGGCCGGTTGCTCATTCCAGCACGGGATCGTGAACGCGAGAAGTGTCATAAGAATAACATCACGCCGCGTCCAGCCATCGCGAATCATGCGGAGATATGCCAGCAACATCGCCAGGAATGTCGCCGTTGCGATGCCGGTGGAAATCGCTGCCGGCCAGAGGATATTTTCGTAGCTCAGCGGAAAGGTGAGGAACAGCATCGCTCCGGCGGCGGCTGCGTGCGCCGTCCGGGTTACGTCTCTCAGTACTCGCCACAGCAGCAGTGTTGCGGCACCGTGAACAAGGGCGCTGAGAAGATGAAGAAGTCCATCATGGTTCCACAGCAGCGTTTGTGCGGATTGCACGAAGGTCAGGTGAAAGGGGCGGTAGAAGAAGGGCCACTGCGTCCACGACCAGACAGGGAATTCGTAGGCACCGGTGACTGGATCGCGCACGGAAAGCCAGTAGTCGTCGAGCCATTTGCCCAGACGTCCCCAGAAGAAGTACGCGGCGAGGAACCAAAGCAGCAATGGGAAACAGGCCGCAGACCATCGCTGGAATCGGGTGCCGCTTGTCGGGGGCGATGCCGGCGCGCCAGGCTGGAGGAGGTCGTTCTCTGTCAAGCCTGCAGCAGAGTCACGCATTCCGTTGTGCTCCGGCATAGTAAGCGATTCATCCGCCAATCGTGTTGTCCGTTGGGCTCTCCAGGCTGCTTGCGCTACTTCCACGGACCCGAAAAGTCGGGACCATACCTTCGACGGGCATAGGCCCGATAGAGCGCCGTTTGTCGAGCGGCTTGGCGCAGCCGGTAGATGCGTGACCGTTTGATCGCGGCCAGGCGATCGCGCGGATCGGCACAGTCGTTGGCGCGGTCCCAGGCCGGGCCGTAGGCCAGGCGGGCGAACGCCCGATAGAGCCACGTGCGTTTGAGTCGTTGAACGGCTCGCCACGAACCGGAGTTCTCGATAAAGTTCAGTTCGGCCCGCGCGAGCGAAATCTCGCTGGTGGCCGGCGCGGCCGACTCGGGTCCGCCGGACTCCTGCTGATTCAGTCGGTGCCAGAGGTAGTCCGCCAGCCGTTCCAGCCGGAACCGGTCGATGCTCGTCGCAGCACATTCCGCGGCCATGGCCGGCGACATCGTCGGGCATGGGCTCGCGGCGTGGTTTTCGGCCGCACGTTTGAGCATACCGTGCAACGCATCGCCCATCCGATCGAGATTGAACTGCTCGACAATGCGGCGGCGCGCGGCCACGGCCAGCGCACGCCGACGGTCCGGCTCTTCGGCGAGCCGGCGCAGCACATCGACATAAGCGCGAAGCTCGACATTCCGTTCGGCGTGCGGAATCAGATATCCGACGTCAGGCGTGACCAATTCGGACTGCCCACCGACATCCGCCGAGACCGGAACCGTCTCCATGGCCATCGCCTCGAACAGCACGACCGCAATGCCCTCGACCTGCGACGGCAAGAGGAAGACATCAGCCGCGGCAATCAGCGACCGGACGTCATCCGTCGCCAGCGTTCCGAGCACGCGAATGTGCCGGCGCAGACGGTGCTTGTCGATCAGTGCCTCGACGCACGGGCGGAGCTTGCCGTCGCCGACCAGTGCGGCGACGAAATCGACGCCTTCATCGCGCAGGTGACGCAGAATGTCCAGCAAGAACTCGGGGCGTTTGTCCTCAACGAAGCGCCCCGCGAAGAGGATAAGCATGCGGCCGACCGGCGCGGCATCGCCAAGCAGCTTGCGGCGCCAGGGCTCAGCATTGACCGCCGCGGGATTCCACGTTGCCGGATCGAGGTTTGTGTGGAACGTTTCGACCTTTTCGGCGGGTACGCCCTGCTCGATGAGCCATCGGCGCAGATAGCCATGCGAGACGGTATGCAGGTCGAGGCTCTCGCTCCAGCGCACGGCCATGGCGGGATAGCCGCCGTTCTTCCATGCCGGCGTGATGGAGTGACAACTATCCAGCACGGCGGCCGGCGGGTAATGAGCGCGCAACAGCGGCAGCAGTTCGTAACCGAGCTGGCAGTTGCTCATCAGCACATGCGTGATCCCGCGCGACCGTAGCAGATACAGCAGGAACCGTGGGTAGTCCGCCAGCTTCAGAAACTTGTCGAGGCAGAACACGTCCGGCGTGTGGCGCGTGAATTCCGACTGCCACGGATGATCGCTCGGCAGCGTCGTGGCGATCGTGATCTCCCAATCGCGACGGCGAAGCTGCGCAACGAGATCCAGGTTGAACCGATCCGCGCCGCCGACATTGAGCCACGGCACGAGCAGCAGGAGCCGACACTCGCCGTCGGAGTGGACCAGCGGGTTCGCGACGGGGATATCGAGCGTCACGGCCGCCGGCGCGAGATCATCCGGATCCGGCGGATGCGGAAAGCCGTCTTCGTTCTCGTACAGCGCCGCATGCTTCTTGCGCAGAAACGCTTCGAAGGCCGCTTTGCGCGCCGCGTCACCCTCGGTCTGCGTGATGCGTGAGTCCTCGCGGCGACGATACCAGATCAGGAACTCGGGAATCGTCCAGCCCCAATAGCCGTGCGCGGCCATGGTAAGCCAGTAGTCCCAGTCTTCGTGGCCGATCCGGATCGACTCGTCGTAGCCTCCGATCGCGCGGTGCGCATCGCGGCGAACCATCGACGTGTGGTCGGCCTGGTTTTCATGCAGGCACGCACGGCCCCGCTCGAAACCGCGCGGCCAGAGGTACTGCTGGGCCTCAAAGCCGATCGTCCAACTGTTGCAGAACGCGAACTGCGGATGCGATTCGAGGCACCAGAAGGCTTTCTCGATGTAGGTTGGCTCGATCAGGTCGTCACTGTCGAGCCAGAAGAGATAGCGGCCGCGGGCCTCGCGGGCACCGCGATTGCGTGCCGCCGAGGGCCCGACGTTGGCCTGCGTGATGACGCGGATGCGCGGATCGCGTTCGGCAAGCCGGCGCAGCGTGGCGACATCGGTCGCGTTTGTGCTGCCGTCATCCACGAGCAACCACTCGAAGTGCTGAAACGACTGGCGCGCAACCGCTTGGGCCGTTTCGTCCAGCCATGGGCCGACGTTATAACACGGCGTAATGATCGACACCGGCGGATCGCCCTCGACCGCCTCCAGGCGATACCTTGGTGTCGGTCGTTGGGGGGCCGTGGGCCTGTTCGAAAAATCGGGGTCTCGTGCGTCGATCATGCCGGCGGATTGCTCCCTGCGTTGCGATCATCGATCTCGGTCGCGGCTGCGCCGAGTTGTTCCACTTCATCCCGCACGGCGTCGAACATGCCGAACCGCGCGCCGATCCGCCACCAGCGCGTCGCGCGGATCCGGAGAACAAGCCGCATCAGCCGTTCGGTTCGCGTGGTTTCAGTAGCGAGCTTCTGCTCAAGGTCTTCCGCCCGCTGGATCCAGTACGCTTTAGCCTCTTCCAGCTTGGCGATCCACTCCGCCTGCGCGCGCTCATGCTCTTCGATCTCCTTGGGGCGCTCTTCGATCGCGTTGACGGCTTCGCGCAGCGCCTCCTCCAGGCGGGCAGTCTGTTGTTCGTGCCATTTCTTCGCGTCCCACAGCTTGCGACCGCGCCGCTGTTCGGCCTGAAGCTGACGGGCATAGGTCTCGAGCAGGCGGCTCGTGAACGCATACAACGCGCCGAGCCGATCCGCCTGATACGCCGGATCCTCACGGCCGGCCCGGAAGGGCGAACCGAACGTCGGCACACATGTTTCGTCGTTCGCCGGCATCGTTTCGTTATTCCACATATCCCAGCGCGGCCAGCCGTTTCAGGACCGCGTCCTGCTCATCTTCCGAAAGCCCGGCAGCGCCACTGGGCGGCGTATACGGATACGCCTCCACCGGCGACAGGGCGCGGGGCACGTCCGAGCTTAACAGGCCGGGCACGGGGCCGCCATCGAACGCCCTCGCCTGCGGTAGACCCAAAAAGTCGATAATGGTCGGCGCAATATCCAGCAGCGTCACGCCGTCGATCCGGCCGGTCTTCGGGCCGCCGGCAGCGATGAGCACGGCGGGCTCGGCGTGCTGGCCGTAGGTCAGTTCCCAGACCGCATCGCAGTCATCAATACTCGCGGTCTGCGGCGTGGCACAAAAACCGTGGTCGGACAGTACGACCAGCCGATCGCCGGGGCCAAGCACGTCGTGAATCTGCCCGACGCATTCATCGATCCAGACATAGGCCCGGTCGACGATGGAACCGTAGGTCCTCTCAAACGTCTCGGGCAACGTGTGGCCCTGCGTCCAGAAGCCGTGCCCCACAAAGTCGATCAACCGATAGTACACCGTGGCGAACCGCCATGTTTTGTGACTGAGCCGGTCGAGGAAGAGCCGGTGCAACCGGTCATCGCGGACGTAGGGATAAAGCAACCGATACTCGACCATCCGGCGCAGTCGCGCGTTGTCCGGCGTGTTCAGCAGCAATTCGATCTCGCCATCCGTCAGGTCGGTGAACCGCGCGAGCGCTTCACCGGCAACGGCTCGGAGACGCTCGCCGGCCTCGCCGCGGGCCTCGCGCACGCCGGCCTCGCTGCCGATCATGCCGATCGTACGCACGTAGTCGGCGTAGCTGGCCGCGCCGAGCGTGCGGGCCAGGACGTCGCACTGCGCCGGCGGACAGACCGTCCGGTCGCTCTCGATCTCACCGAACATATCGCTGATCATTAGCCCGCGGATCAGGTAGGCCGGATGCGTCACATAGTAGCCAACGACGAGGCTGGCGATGTCATGCTGCGTCAGGATGTCCCAGAGCCGCGGCACGCGAACGTGACGGCTTTCGAACAGGGGCGGGTTCTCCACCGATTCCATCGCGTTCGAGAAATCGTAGACGCCGTGCCGGAAGTAGTACTGGCCGGTCGCAACGGTCGTCCAGAGCGTCGGGCTGTTCAGCCCGCTTTCGGCACCGGCGAGGCCCGGCACGCACGCACGGACGCTGACTTCGGCATGTGCGCCAGCTTCAAGCATGGCCGCAAGATGCGGCAGCCGCCCCGCGGCAACGCCTTCGCGCACGCGGTGCCAGTCGAGCCCATCGACCGCCAGCAATACGACGCGTTCAGGCATTGGACGACGCTTCCTCCGATACTACCGCCCAGGATACCTCCGGCGCCACAAACGCCAACCCGTAGATCTCGCGATCGTCGCAGGGAATCACGCGAATTGCGGCGACATCCACACGCCGGTGCAGGTAGATTTCGTCGCCGTTGTGCAGGCAGCCGACGCCGGTGTTCAGGAAATACGTTCCCGGCGCAAGGTTCATCGTGAACCGAAAGCGGACGGCGACGACCTGGCCGGCTTCGACGCGGTCGATGCGGCGCCCGACGTGCGCGTTCGACACGCCGGCAACGTCGACACCCTCCTTCGTCTTGAGCATCATGCCGAACCGCACACCAACGGCGGCGACATGAAAGCGGACGCGGTAGCGCAGCTCGCATGGCTGGCCGGTGACCAGCACGTTGGCCGGCTGACCCGTGGCGTCGAACATACCGACATCGACGATCTCCGCATCGGTGCCGCCATAGGTCGTCTCGGCCGTACGGACCATCTCGGTGTCGTGGAACGCGGCTGTTTCCGACGCGGGGATGGTCGGTTCCGGCGCGGGCGTCGGTTCCCTGTCCATCGCCAGGGTGATCGTCTCGATTCGGGCGCCCGGCGCTCGCAGTGCGGCCCGCAGCCGATCGCAATCCTCGCACGAGCTGTAGAGCAGCTTCTGGTAGATGTCGATCACGCGCTTGCTCGAGCCGGCCGCCAGCACTTCGCCCCGGTCGAGCAGGACGGCGCGGTCGCACATCTTGACGACCGTCTGCGTGTCGTGCGTAACCAGCAGGATCGTGCCGCCGTCGGCCTGGAAGCGCTCTAGCGCGGCGATGCACTTGCGCTGGAAGCCTTCGTCGCCGACGGCCAAGGCTTCATCGACGATCAGCACGCGCTCGGCTGCGAAGAGCTGCACCGCGAACGCCAGCCGCACCGCCATGCCGGTCGAATACGTGCGCAGCGGCTGCTCGATAAACTCGCCGATATCGGCGAAGGCGGTAATCGCATCGTACTTCTGCTCGATGGCCTGCCGGCTCAAACCGCTGATCGCGCCGGAGAAGAACACGTTCTCGCGCCCGGTAAAGTCCGGATCGAAGCCCGAGCCGAGTTCGAGCAGGGCCGAGACACGATCCTGCACGCGGACGCTGCCGGCCGTCGGCGCGAGCGTGCCGGCGATGATCTGCAGCAGCGTGCTCTTGCCGCTACCATTGCGGCCGACGATGCCGACCATCTCGCCGGGGTAGACGTCGAAATGCACGTCGCGCAGGGCCCAGAACTCGTGATAGTAGCGATGACGCCCCCACGCGAACGCCTGCCGGAGGCGGTCCGTCGGCCGCTCATACATCCGGTACGCCTTGCTGAGCGCGCGCACGGAGATCACCGGGTCGGCCGGGCGGTCCGAAGCTGTTGCGGTCTCAGAGCACATCGCCGAAAGCCCGCCTGCTTTTCATGAAAAATGCATGCCCGAAAAGCGCCACGACTATGCCACCAACCATCGACCCGCCCCACCATGTCCAGTTCGGCATCGCCCCATCCAGCAGGACCGTCCGCGCGTTGACCACGACCTGCGTCAGCGGATTCAGCACGATCATCGTGCGGATGAACGCCGGCGCGCGGTCGAGAATATCAAGCGGATAAAAGATCGGCGTGCAAAGGAACAGCACCTGCGTGATGACCCCGACGATCTGGCTGATGTCGCGAATGAACGCGCCGAGCGCCGCCAGCAGCCAGCCGAGCCCGAGTGTCAGAAGGCAGATCGGCAGCAGCACCACCGGCAGCAGAAGCCCCGTCGCCGTCGGCGGCCCGATCAGGATCAGGCAGCCGACCAGCCAGACGCCGAGCCCGACGGCCATCGTCACCAAGCTGCTCAAGAGCACCGCCGGCACGAGGATCTCGAGCGGGAACACGACCTTCTTGACGTAGTTCGGGTGCGAGACGACCAGCGTGGCGGCCCGGTTGACCACCTCGGAGAAGACGTTGAAGATCAGCAGCCCGATGAACATCTTGATCGCGAAGTCGCCGTGACCGCCCGAGGTCGTCTGGCCGAACTTCATCCGAAGCACGACCGAGAAGATGAACGTATACACGATCAGCAGCAGCAGCGGCGAGAAGACGGTCCACAGCATGCCGAAATAGGAGGCGCGGTACTTGCCGGCCAAGTCACGTCGCGCGAACTGCGCCGTCAGGTCCCGGCGGGCCCAGAGGTTGCGCACCATCGCCACCGGGTCGAGCAGGCTCGATAATCGCGGGCCCTGAGCGGTTCTGAAAATCTCGTCCGACAAGGTGTCCTTCGGGCTCCAAACGCGTAGGTCGGGTCAGCAGCCCCGACACAGTGGACTAAAGGGTAGCCGCTGGCGCGCCCATGTCCAGCGGCGGCGGATCCCGCTACCGCACTGTACGGTCCCCGGGGAATTATCGCTGAAAGGCTACCGCGACTGCCAGGAAAGCACCGTCTGCTTGAACTGATCGCCGCGCGCTTCATAGTTGGTGAACATGTCCCAGCTCGCACACGCCGGCGAGAGGAGAACGACATCCCCCGGCCGGGCCAGTTCGCGCGCCGCGACACAAGCCTCGTGCAGATCGGCCACGCACCGCACCTCTGCGCCTGCCCCGCCATTTGCGCCGGCTGCCACGGCCGCTGCGATCGCTTTCTGCGTCGCCCCGAGACAGATCACGCCGCGCGCCCGCCGCGCGAGCACCGCACCCAACCCGTCAAACGACGAGCCCTTGTCGTATCCGCCGGCAATCACAACGACGGGGCCATCGAACGCCTCAACCGCGGTTATCGCCGCATCCGGCGTCGTGCACTTCGAATCGTTAAAATAGCGCACCCCGTCGATCTCAGTCACGAACTCCAGCCGATGCGGCAGGCCGCGGAAGCCCTGCAGCGCCGCGGCCATCGCGTCGTAGCTCGCATCGAAAAGCAGCCCGACATTAACCGCCAGCATCGCATTATAGACGTTGTGCCGCCCGGGCACGCCCATGGCGTCCAGACGAATGACCGGCTCGAAACGCCCGATCGGAGCCTGCGGCGTCGCCCGCCGCGTCGGCCCCGCCGATTCCTCATAGGCCACGATCGCGCCGTCTTCGACGTGCACCCACGCGTGCGGATCGGAGAAGCTCACCGGTCGCTTGTAGCCGCCGTCCGGATCCTCCGGCCGTACAACGTTGAGCCACCGCCGCAGTTCGGGATCGTCGCCATTGTACGCGATCGAGCCGTGCCGCCGCAGAAACCGTACAAGGTTCATCTTGGCGTCGGCATAGGCGTCCATCGTGCCATGCCGGTCGAGATGATTCGGCCGCAGGTTTGTCAGCACCGCGTGCGAAGGCCCCAGCCGCACCGACGCGAGGTCCTCCAACTGAAAGCTCGACAGCTCCAGCACGACCACATCGCAGCGGCGAATGTTCGGCAGCTCATCCAGCAGACTCCGGCCGATGTTGCCGCCGACCCAGACGCGCGGCGCATCGCGGCGCCCGGCCAGCGCGGCAGTAAGGATCTCGCCGATCATCGCCGTCGTCGTGCTCTTGCCGACCGAGCCGGTGATCCCCACGATCTGGCCCTG
>JAFGKA010000190.1 GCA_016928855.1 Phycisphaerae bacterium | reverse complement strand
GATCAGCCCCTCAGCGCCGCGATCGCCGAAATCCGGCGCACGTATGGGTTAGATGTCATCGTGGACCCAAATGTCTTTGAGCAGCAACAACTGCTGACCCTGTCGGCCCGCAATGTTCGCGGAGAAGAGTTGATCGAGCAGATGGCCAAGGAACTCGGCGCCGGCCATGCTTTCGCCGATGGGGCGCTCATGGTAGGCCGTCCGGGCTGGGTCGGCCGATGCCTTGGCCAGCCCGCCAGCGGTGGCGAGCCAACGTCCCGACCGCGCCAGGAGGGCGCCGGCCCGGTTGCCCCGACCGAGGCGGCCCAGGCTGACTCGGCCGGGGGCGGCAAGCCCCAGGTCGCCTGGTGGGACGATTGGGTCCAGGTGATCCCCATCGCGGGATCGCCGGTTGACAGCCTTCGGCCGATCCGACACAAAACGGGTACCGGGGCCGTGTGGCAGGCTGCCGGCGGAACGTCCTCGACGCCAGGCGGCTGGACCGCCGAAGCAAGTGGGCGTATAGGCGAGGTACTTGAAGGGCTGGCGTTACTCGGTAAGCTCCAGTGGGAACGGTCGGCCGCCGATGGATCTTCGGGCACCGTGTATATCCGAGTTCAGTCACGGGCGGATGACGACCGACGATAGTGTGAGGCACAAACTGGCCGGCAGTCTTGACCGTCGCGGATGACGGGATAGACTGCGACAGGACATGTCAACGGAATCGTTCAAGGAGATGATCGACATGTTCAAGGATGACGAGGCGTTTCTGGACCCGCGATGGCGCACCGACTTCAAGGAGTCGGACTTCGGCTCAGCCGATAGGGATCCCCGCGTGATCGGCAATGACCCCTTCGATGAAAGATCCGTCCGCATGCCGATCGTCGAGGCGTGGCCCCCCTATGGCATCGACCCGATCATGCTGTATGACAACAGCCCGATCCTGCTCCCGGACACCCTGACGGAGACGATCGCTGGGATCGCCATTCACGATCCGCTCGCTCTGTCTTCGGCCTTCGACGACGACGAGGACGACGATCTGCTCGACGCCGATGATGATGACGACGAGGACGACGAAGAAGACGAAGACGATGAGGACGACGAAGAAGACGACCTCGATGACCTCGACGAAGAAGAGGAGGAAGACGAGGACTTTGAGGATTTCGAGGAAGACGACGTCCCGTTCGAAGAAGAAGACGAAGAGGAAGAGGACGAGGAAGACGAAGAAGAAGAGGAAGAAGAAGACGAGGATCTCTACCTCGACGACGATGACGACGACGACGAGGAGGACGCTTGCGACGACGATTAGTCGAAGCCCCCTCCGCCATGGCGACTAGCTTTCAAACGGTTAAAGCAATATGAGTGATGAGTATCTCGGTCCCGAGCGTCGTGGTGACGACCGCCGCCAGAATACCGACCGTCGCACGCCACTCGAGCGACGAAGCGGGCTGGAGCGCCGACGAGGCCCCGGCCGCCGGCGTAGCGATGTCCGCCGTGCCGCCGAGGAAGGCGAGATCACGGACGAACTCCTCGAGTTCGTCATGGCGATCGATGAGTACAAGCGGGTGAACCACAAGCCGTTCCCAAGCTGGAGCGAGGTCTTCGAGATCATCCGTTATCTGGGCTACCGCAAGGTGGCGGGCAAGGGTGAGCACATCGACCGTCCCGCCGGAGGCCACGAAACGCCGGAAACGGACGACTTCTGACGCGCCTTGGCCGCGGCAGGACGCTTAAGATCGCACGAGGCAGCCAAGATGGATTCGACCACTCACGCCATCACGGTTCTGAGACTGCTCGTGAATCTCGGGCCGCTCGCTCTGTATTTCGTGATACTCGGGCTCGTTAACAGCCAACGGCATCCACGGCTCATTTCCGCGCGGGCTGATTTCATCACTCTGACCGTCGCGTTTCTCCCGGTCCTGGTCTGGCCGGTGCCGTTTCTGGCAAGCCAGGGATGGTGGCTTTGGCTGGGCTGTGGCCTGGCCTTCGCTGTCGCCCTGTTTCGATTCCTCCTGCCGAGGGCGAACGCCGGCTGGGTGATCTACCACATCACGCGAGAGGACGCGATTGGGAGCCTCCGCCGTGCAATACGGCGGCTGGGCTGGAACGGCACCTGGACTGACGATGACGCCACGCTGCCGGAGGCCGGTCTGGCGCTGCAATGGACCGCGTTCCCGTGGCTGGGCAGCGTCTCGATCCACATTCGGCCTCTTAACAACAAGCGAATCGAACGCGATTCGGATCGCCTGCGCGTCGAACTCGAACGGGAGTTCCAGCGCCACGCCCTCCTGCCCTCGCCGATCGGCGCATGCCTCGTGCTCGTCGGCGTGGCCCTGTGGATCCTGCCGTTGTGGATGACGTTCCGGCACCTGGATGCCATCGTGGATGTGGTCGAGAACGTCCTGTTCACCTGAGGCCGATGTGTCGCGACGCCGCCGACGCGTCATCCTCCGTCGGCTTCCTGCGAAAATACCCAAACCAGAAAACGCCGACGATCGCGACCGTCAAGCCGGTCAGGTCCGCGAACCAGTCAGTCCACTCCGCGCTACGATTGACGAACGGCTGGGTCAGCTCGTCGATCGCCGCGAACGTCGCGGCCGCCAGCCAGAGGCCGATGGCCGCCGCCCTGCCGCGCCGCGATGTCTGCGAGATCACGAAGATCGCCCAGAATAGGAGCATTGCGAAGTAGCCGACGCCGTGCCCCAGCCAGTCCGGCGCACCAACCTCACGGATCCGTCGCGGCACCGGCGTATGCGTGGCAACGACCCAGATCGACGTGAGTACGACAGCGGGGACCACGGCCCAGCGACTCCACTTGCGCCAGGATGCTCGCGAGGCTTGCGGGATCATGCACTCTGACTCAGGGGCTCAGGCCCCGACCCGACGATCGACTCGGTTCCCGCGCCAGGAGCGGGCTTCGGAGTAGCGGCAGCCGTCTTGGGTCGCGGCCGGTTCTTGGCTGCGGACGCCCGCCGCGGTGTTGTCGCTCGGTCCACGGGCAGGGATTGACCGGATTGCCCCGCAAGAGCCGGCACCGGAGTCGGTTGACCCGGCACCGCATGGTGCGGCAACTCGATGCCCACCGGTGGTGCGTCGGCATCTTCCGCCGGTCTTGAGGCAGAAGACACCGCCGCCTCGACCATCTTGGGCGGCTCTGGCTTCCGAGCGCACCTCGTGGCCGTTCGCTTTGGCTTGGTCTTGGGACGCGCGGATGGCCCCGGCGCGGCCGGCTTGCTGGTCGCAACGGGTTGTTCGAACTCCGCAGGCGCGTGCGGCGGCTCCGCCACAGGCCCCGCGGGCGTCTCTGGCGCCGAAGCGGCCGGAGCCGCGAGAACGACAGGCGTATCTTTGGAACGCGACTTCTCTGCCCTGGCCACCTTCGCCTTCGGGCGTTTCGGCTTGGGCTTACGATTAACGGTCTTCTTCGTGGCTGGCGGCACTACCGCCGCTTTGGACGGACGAGCGGCCGGAGCCGCCGGCGCTGAATGATGAGCCAGGACGACGCCTTCATCCACGACGGGGTCGGCCACGGGCTTCGACGCCACCGCCGGATCGGCGCCCGCCGGTTCGGGTTTCGCAATCGTCAGGGGCGGCCGCAGACCGCCCTCGACCATCGCCCGCACTTCCAGAGCGAGCGCCGCGTAATCGTCCGCGCCGTTGCTCTTAGGTGCGTAGTCGAAGATCGTCATACCGTGGCTGGGGCATTCAGCCAGCTTGATGTTTCGTCGGATTGGCGTGCTGAAGATGCGGGCCCCCGCCCAGGGCTGCTCACCGCCGACCGACGCCTGCAAGAACGCACCGACGTCCTCGAGCACCTCGGACGCCAGCCGCGTGCCGGGCTCGTGCATGCACACGATCACCCCGGTCACGTGCAGTTGCGAGTTGATCCGCCGCGCCACGAGCGAGACCGTCTCGAGCAGCTTGCTCAAACCATGCAGAGCCAGGTAGTGCGGCTGGAGCGGAATGAACACCTCGTTGGCCGCCGCCAAGGCGTTGAGTGTCAGCACGCCCAGCGACGGTGGACAATCCATGAGAACGTAGTCGTAGTGTTCCTGGTGTGTTTCGAGCAAATCGCGAAGAATGACCTCGCGGCCGACCACGCTGACCAGTTCCACCTCCGCCGCCGCCAGATCGATGTGCGAGCTGACGACCCAGAGGTTCTTCGCCACCTGCTTGCGCAACTGCGACAGCGGCGTCGATTGGGTGAGCGCCTCGTACGTTCCGCCCGATTCCGCCGCTGGATCGCAGCCCAGATGCAGCGTCAGATGCGATTGCGGGTCGAGGTCGAGCAACAGGACGCGCCTGCCGGCCCGAGCCAGCGCAGCCCCGAGGTTCACGACAGACGTCGTCTTTCCAACTCCACCCTTCTGATTGATTACGGCAATGCGTCGCATCGGTCCTCCTTTCCCGAGGCGGGCCCCGAAGCCCACAACGAGCCAGGCATCCTGCCACCGTCGACGTGTGGTCGGCATTATACCGCGGCGCGTCCCGACGGCCAACCGCCACGACCCGGCCGCCTCGCG
>JAFGKA010000189.1 GCA_016928855.1 Phycisphaerae bacterium | reverse complement strand
GTAGGCCCGAGTGATCCGCACATACAGATCCGGCACCGCGTGCCCGTGCGGATCTTCCCAGGCGTAGCTCGGTTCGATGGCCGTCTCTTCCTCGAAGTTGTTGTAGTCGGCGATGGTCACGAACCGGGGCCGGGCCTTCAGGACGCGAAGCCAGTTGCGCACATAGAGCTGGCCGCCCTCCCGCGGCTCTTCAAGCGGATCATAGCCCTGCTCGGCGACGTTCTTCGGGAAGCGATGGCCCGGCCAGAGGCTCATCGACTCGGCCAGGATCGGCACCGGCGCGTACGCGCCCCAGCCCCAGGTCTTCCGCTTCGCCATGGACTCGAAATTATCGCCGTTGTACGCCCAGCGGACGGTGAAGCGCGGGGCGTCCCAATCGCCGGGGCCGTAGTTCTTGTCGGTATCGACGAGCAGCAACGGCTTGCCGTCGAGGTGGAAGTAGCTCGGGCGCTGCGCCCAGGCAGCGTAGTAGAAATCCGCGGCGCGACTCTGGCCGATCGCGCCCTCGGCGCGCATTTCACCGCCGCCGCCGATGCAGATCGGGATACGCTCGGCGGCCGGTCGCGCGTCCATGAAATCAAACCACGCCCGGATATTGTCGTTGATCCGCCCGCCGTCGTTGCCGACGCCGTTCGTGTCGTCCAAGATCAGGAAGTCGACGCCAATGTCGCGAAACTGCCGATAGTGTTGCCCGATGACCTCCGGATCGCCGGCCGTGTATCGCCCGCGGACGGGAAGACGATGGCAGTTGGCCCAGTGGTGAAACTGGTCATCCGCCGTCCACCAGACGGTGTACCACAGGCCGATGGCGGGCGTCACCTCGCCGCCAGGGACCGGCTCGGCACCAAACGCTGACGACAGAGCACCCAAGAACAGAATCAACACCATACACCGACGACGGGCGTGCATCGCGACGCTCCTTTCCGGCGAACGCATGCGCCCGCAACCAGCATACGCCGAACGCACCCGCGCCGCACACGGTGCCCGCAAAGCCGATGGAGAACGCTGGGCTAGGAAATCAGCCCTCCGCTGCAGCACATTGGACGCAGAAGGTGACAATGAACCGGTCGGGCGGCGCCGTTGAGATCCGGATCGAGCCGCCGAGTAGCGTTGTGACGGTCCGGCAGAGGGCCAGGCCGAGGCCGCAGTGCTGGCCAGTGGCCTTGCGGGCCGCATCGCCTCGCCAGAAGCGGTCGAACACGTGGTTGAGATCGGCTGGCGAGAGCGTGCTGCCGGTGTTGGAAATCGTCAGCGTGGTTTCGCCATTGGCTGAAACAGACTCGATGGCGATCTGGCCACCTCTGTTGGCGTATGCAACTGCATTGTCCAGAAGGTTCTGCAGCACAAGGCGAAGCTTGTCCACGTCCGACCGCAGCGTACACGGTTCCTGAAGCCGCCACGACACCGTAAGACCCTTCTCGCTCGCGCGCTGCTCCAGCGGTGTCCAGCACTCGCGCAGCAACGCCGGCAGATCCACCGTTTCCGATGCGAGCGTAAGCTGGTCGGCGTCGGCCCGGGCCAGATGCAATAGGTTCTCCATCATCTGGTGCATGTGCCGGTTGATCGTGAGGCACTCGGCCATCGCCTGCTGATACGTCGCGCCCTCGCGCGGCTTGGACAACGCCACTTCGAGAATCGACCGAACGCCGGCCAGCGGCGTGCGCAGCTCGTGGGCGACATCGGCGCTGAATCGCCGTTCGCGCTGGAACGCGCTTTCCAATCGCTGCAGAAGATCATTGAGCCGATCGACGACCGGCGACAGCTCGCCAGGCACATCCGTTCCGTTCAGTCGTGCGGAAAGGTCAGCTACGCCGATCTCGGAAATCTCACCGGCCAGTCGCCGAACCGGATGCAGTCCTCGCTGCACGAGCCAGGCCAGCACGCCGACCGAGACCAGCACTGCCGCGACGCCTACGCCGGCGAGAATCCATCGAAGCTGTGCCAGCGTGTGGTCTATCGAAGCCGTTTCCCTCGCAAGAACGAACGTAACGGTTGGCCGTGCGGCCTCGGTGTCGCGACCCTCACGCCGTGGCATGAACGAGATCCCAGCGAGCCTTCCCCGTCGGCCGTCGGGCAGAGACAAGGTCTGAAAGCCAGGTGCTTCGATCGAGCCGGTTATCCGCGGCAGGTCCCCGCCTGCCAGCGACGGCGAGCAGGCGTAGGCCTCCGCGTCGTTCAACCAGACCTCGAAGTACTCCGCCGTTGCGGACGGGCGGAACTCCGGCAGGTTAGCCTCGTCGAATTCGAGATCGAGCGCGTCGCCGTCCAACTCCATCATCGCCGCCAGCGAGCGGGCCTTGGTTGCCAGCGATTCGTCGAACTCCTGCCAGAGCGCGGAGCGGAACAGCGCGAACAGTGCGATGCCCGCAACCAGCAGCACCGTTGCCGTGCCGATCGCCGTGCCAAGCAGTAATCGAGATCGCAGTGTGCGCATGGCCTATGGTCTCAGTACGTACCCTTCGCCTCGCCGCGTGTGGATCAGGCGAGACTCGCCCGGCCCTTCGATCTTCTTGCGCAGGTAGCCGATGTAGACATCCACGACGTTGCTTTCGGCCGATGCGTGGAAGTCGTACACGTGCTCCCAGATATCCGTCCGCGAGACGACCTCGCCGCTCCGCAGCGCCAGGCATTCGAGCAGCGCATACTCGCGCGCCGTCAGGTCGATCGGCCGGCCGCCGCGCTGCACGGCATGCTTGGCCGTGTCGATTTCGAGGTCACCCACGCGAAGCACCGGATCTTTCGCATCGTATTTCCGCCGAACGAGCGCCCGGACGCGAGCCAACAGCTCCTCGAACGCAAACGGCTTGACGAGATAATCGTCGGCCCCGCGATCGAGCCCGGCCACGCGATCATCGACCGTATCCTTGGCCGTCAACAGGAGCACCGGCACGGTCTTGCCGGCGCGGCGGAGCCGACCAAGAATCGTCAGTCCATCCACGGCCGGCAGCATGATGTCGAGGATGATCGCGTCGTAGTCGCCGCCCTCAGCGTACCACAACCCCTCTTCACCGTCGGCCGAAGCATCCACGGCGAACCCGGCCTCCTGCAGCCCCTGGCTCACGGACGTCCGCAACGGCGCGTAATCTTCGACGAGCAGGATGCGCATCACATCAGCATGGCGTGCCTGCAACCCGCATGCAAGGGTCCGGCTCGCATCGAACCTGGAAAGCGACGACCGGGACCGGATGCATGCACGGCCCCGGCCGCTATGCCGTCAATCACCAGACGCCCACGCCGAGCGACCTACTTGTCATCGTCGTCATCGTCGTCATCGTCCGCATCCTCGGCGACCCGCTTAAGGAGCGTTCCATCCGCCGCAACTTTGACTTCGATCTCCTGGCCGCCCTCGACCCATTCAGCCTCGTAGACCATCTGGCCATTCTTGGCCGTCTCACGTTCAATCTCCTTGATCGTCGCGCCGTCCGCTTCGGCCAGGATCGTCGCCTTGACTGCCGCGGGGAGCTGATCGAACGCCACCGCTACCTCATCTTCCTCGTCGGCGTCATCGTCGTCGTCATCGCCCTCATCATCGTCCTTCTCCCACCGGCCCCTCTTCATGATCTTGCCGGTCGCGGAGATGAGCATTTCCTTTTCCTTGCCATCGACCTTGGCCTCGACCTCATACACGACGGTCGTTACCCGCTCGTACTCGACGGCCGTCCCGGCCGGCAACGCTTTAGTGGCTGCGGCCTGAATTGCAGCGGGAACGCTCGCCTCATCAAGCTCCTCTTCCATCTCGACCAGCTCTCCGTCGGCAGTCACGGTCGCGCCCACCTCACGGCCGTCCACAGCCCATTCCGCCTCGTAGCACACGACGCCGTGCTCCTTCTCCTGCTCCGCCTCCACGATCGTTGCGGTACCAGCCAGCTTCACCAGCGCCGCGCGGGCCTTGGTCGGCATCTGATCCAAAGCCTCGGCCACATCGCCGGCCCAGCCGGTCACCGCAAACACGGCCACCAGAGCCACAGGCACCAATACCATCAGGATCCGTCGCGTTGTCATGGCGTAACTCCTTCTACTATAAGTATTTCTATTCACGTCCGCCCGGGCGGCTCTCCCTGGCCGACCACGGCACGGAGCCCGCCCGAAAGACCTCATGACTGCCACTATACGGCTCGAACATGAGAGGACCGTGAGAACAGATCGAATCTGCAAGTTGCGCCTCGGTCCCCGTCGACAAGGACCTGCCCTCCATCACGGCTTGTCGAGCTCGCTGTTGACACTGTGGGACCCTGACGAGGAGCGCGATCGCTATCGGCGGCACGGCCGGGTGGATAGCGCCGCATCGCAGGCGATGATCCATCCGTCACGACCTGGCGCTCGCGCCGCTCTTCGTTGCCATCGCGGTACGCTCGGCCGCCCTCTGAGCCACAGTGCCGCATGCGCCGACCCGCAACGAGCACGCCCAAGCACACGCCGTCATCGCGGACGTCCGAAAAAAATGATCGCGCCCCTATTGAGAAGCGCGCGAGACCCGAGTAAGCTTGACCGCATCAAGACCCTGCGGGCGTTACGCGGGGCAACTGTGTTCCAGGAGAATGCGCCATGGCAAAGAAGAAAACGAAGAAGGCTGCGAAGAAGACCGCGAAAAAGGCCGTGAAGAAGACGGCAAAGAAAGCCGCGAAGAAGACGAAGAAGGCCGCCAAGAGGGGCGGCTGCTGCAAGGGCAAGTAAGCACTCGCAGATCAGAACAGTGACGGGCGGGCATCCTCAACCGACGATGCCCGCCGTTTTTTGTTGACCGCCTCACCGTCGCTTCTGAAACGTGGCCAGTTCTCGTCTGACGAATCTGCGGATCAGAGATGAATACGGTTCCGACCGGTCAGTGGACCGTCCCTCAAGGCCGATCAGCCAGAACCTGCCTCAACGGGGAGGGGCCGGCCGAGAGTTCGTCGATGTCTTCCAGGCGATGGCATTGCCGAAGGTCGTTCATGAACCGCTCGACCGCCTCCAGACGACGACGCGCCAGCCTCCGCGAGGCAGGATACCGGAAGCATTCCTTGAGGCGCGCTTCCCAATAATGGTACTCCTGCTGCCGATGCCAGGCCTCGAGCATGGCGTCCACGCCTTTGGCCTCCGCGAAGTGGCGCCGTGCCGTCGCCCAGACGGCCTGCGGCCCGATGTCGTCCAGGTTGGTTGCCTCCGCCAGGATGTGCGCTTCGACCTGCTGGCTTGCCTTCCGATTGCATTCACGGATTGCCCGCGCCGCCAGAATCCGGGAACCTTCGGACAATACATTGGCCGGCAATGCTTCGAGCAGGGAGGCCGCCAGTTCCCGCTGTGGCTCGTTCACCGGTCGAGTCAGTAGCTCGACACGTTCGAGTTCGCCCCGGCGAAACTGCACGGCCCAGCCGGCGTCGTGGTACAACGCCGCGGCGATCAGAGCGGCACGATCCACACGATGGGCGGCCAACTCGGGAAACCCTGCCACATGCTCCGCGATCCGCGCCACTCGGCAGGCACGTTCCCATAGCACCGGATCGGCGCGCCTGGAATCCAGAGGGATCCGAAGATCCCGCTCCGCCTGCTTCCAGATCGCTGCGCCGCCGGGAGCGTCGCCCCGCTCAGTCAGACGATCTGGACCCTGGCCCGCCATTTCGCCTCCAGGCTGGAACGCCCCATGCGAACGCCCGCACACGACGCCACGCTGACGCGAATTCAATCCCACAACCGCCGCCATGCAACGCTTGGCCGTACAGACCCGCAATCAAGACCTGAGGCACGGCCACCTGCCCCACAGGCCCAACCTCCGAGCACAGCCTACACTCACATCCGTCAGGTTCGCAAGGCCGATCGGCCGAAACACGTGCCGAGACGAATCCAGCGCCGCTTGGGCAGCCGACACGATTATCCCGGTTTCACAGAGAAATGCCAGCCCTTCCCCACGAGGCTGCCCCCGTCCCCCGCCAGCCCGGCAGCGACGTGGCGGCCGCGGGGTGGCCTTGCTGACGCACCGCCGAGCGCTACTCCTCGCTGAGCACGTCGTCCGGCACGTCAAAGTTAGCGTACACGTTCTGCACGTCGTCGTGGTCCTCAAGGCTTTCGATCAGTCGGAGGATCTTCCGTCCGGCGTCCCGGTCCAGGGTCACGGTGCTGGCCGGAACCTTTGACAGTTCCGCGGACTCGATCGCAAAACCAGCCGCCACCAAGGCCGCACGGAGTGGTTCGAACGCAATGGGCTCGCATGTGATTTCCCACAGCTCGCCGACCAGCTTATAGTCGTCAGCGCCGCTGTCCAGCGCCACCTCGACGATCTGGTCCTCACTGACGCTCGTCGCCGAAACCAGGATGACACCCTGGGGGGTGAACATCCAGGACACGCAGCCCGCTGTCCCCAGATTCCCGCCGTAGCGTTCGAACAGCTTCTTCATCTCGGGCGCGGTCCGATTGCGGTTGTCGGTCAGGCATTCGCATAACACCGCCACGCCCGAAGGGCCATACCCTTCGTACGCCACCTCCTCGAACGCAGCGCCATCCAGCGCACCGCAGCCCTTCTTGACGGCGTTCTCGATCGTGTCCTTCGGCATATTCGCCGCTTTGGCTTTGTCGATCGCGTACCGAAGCGAAAGATTCTGATCCGGGTCGCCGCCCCCTCGCCGGGCGGCAACGATTATAATCCGCGCCAACTTGCTCCACAGACGCCCGCGACGCGCATCAACGACACCCTTTTTCCGCTTGATGCGCGCCCAATGCGAATGACCTGACATCGGCTACGTCCTCGTTTAGCTTCTTTACTCTTGACGATTCCCCGCCGGCTGACTCTCCGGCACCGGCTCGCCACCGATCGGAGCCACAACTGGCGTGTCCCCACGAGCCAGAGCGTCCAGTTTGGCCTGGACCTTGGCCACGGTGTCCGCATCGGTATCGCCGAGCCCCTCGGCAGCTCGCTCGGCCGCCGCCTTGATCGACGAGACCCACTCCTGGCGAGCGGCGTCGGGCTGCGCAAGCCTCCAGTAGGTGTCGCCGAGATGATCGTGGATAACGGGATCGCGGCCTCCCGGCAGCGTTGCCCCCCGCCGCAACCACGTCAGCGCCGCCTCCATATCCCCTTTCTTGTAATACACCCAGCCCAGACTGTCCAGATAGGCCGCCTCAAATTCGGCCCGGCCAGCAACGGCGTCTCGCACATTCTCGCCCACAGCGAACCTGAGCATGACCTCCGCCTCGGCGAGATCCTTGCCATTGTCCGCCAGCGTGTATCCGAGATCGTTGTTGACGCCGATGTCATCCGGAGCCAATTCGAGGGCATCCCGAAGGCGTTGCTCGGCCAGTGCCACGCGCCCCTGCCGCTGAAAACCCCAGGAAAGAAGGCGCAACAGGGCGGCCTTCTTGAACTCGCTCTGCTCCTGCTCGATCAGACGGTGGAGGAAGTCGGTCGCATCGTCGTAGCGCCCCGCCTGGATCAGAACCTGTGCGACTTCCGGCTCAAAGCCCACGTCCGGCCGCTGCCGGATCATCTCTTTCTTGGACGCGATCGCGCCGTCGTAATCCTTGGCCTGGAACTGGATCCGGGAGAGTAGTTCAAGAAAGCCGATGGTTGCGTCACTCGTGGCCGCCGCCATCGCGTTGCGAACCCACTCGATCGCATCGTCGTGGCGACCGCGGGCACTGAGTTCGTTCGCGATCAGCGTCACGTGGCTGATGTCGTCGGGCGTCTCGTCCAACCAGTCGAGCAACTGGACATCGGCCTCATCGAATCGTTCGAGCGCCTGCAACGCCAGCAGCAACTGCATCTGCCATTGCCTCGCCGCGGCGGCGTCCCCCGTCCGGAGCCAGGCCTGGCACCGCTCAACGATACGCGCGTGGTTCTCGGCCGCCTCATCCGCGGCGAGCACGAGACTTCGCAGAACGGGCTCATCCGGCGTCTGGGCCAACCAGCTCTCGGCCAACTCCCGCATGGTGTCGATCCGCCCGGCGGAACGATACACGCGTAGCAGGCCCGCGCGGTAGGCGTTCCGGGTTATGGGATCCGTGGCGGCATCGATCAGGGCTTGCCAGATGGCGGCCGCCTCGTCATAGCGCAACTGGAACAGGTACACGCGGGCCAGGCTCCCCTGCCACCGGACGCGATTCGGGTTCCGCTTCAGGAGTTCGCGGAAGCCCCGCACGGACGCCTCGTCGTCCAACGCACGCACGGCCAGGAGCGCCCGCAACTCGAGCCCGGCCATCGACTCGGGAGCAAGCTGCAATAGCAGCGTTGTAGCCGCAGCCGCTTCGTCATGCCGACGGCCGTCCAAGAGGCTGCTCGCATACAGCTCGTGGGTCTCGACGTCCTGAGGATGGTCCGCCAGGATCGCTGCCAGTTCGTCGAAGAACGCCTTCCTGTCGCCGGTCCGAACCAATTGCACGACAGCTTGACACCGACGAACGATCGGTGTGCCGGCGCCGTGCCTGTCACGCAACTCGACCAGTTGCGACTCGGCTTCACCCACGCCACCCATGGCGATCAGCGCCCGGATAAGCTTCTCTCGCGCCTCGGCGTTGTAGGCATCGATCGCCAGAATGGCCGCAAACTGGGCCTGAGCATCCTTAACTCGGCCCAGCCGCTCATATAAGAGTCCCAGCGACCGTAGCGACCGCAGATCCTTGTTATTTATCGCCAGCGCGGCCTGATACCGCTTGACCGCCTCGGCATGGTTGTCGAGCCCGTCGTAGCCGAAGCCCACCAGCCACTCCATTGCGTGGGAGTGGGCACCGGCCGCGATCGCCTGCTCGCCGACGGTAACCACGTCCGTCCAGCGGTATTGCTCGGCGAGCAGCTCGCCCAACGCCAGGTTGGCAGCAACACCCGCCGGCGATCGCGAGACCGACTTGCGATAGAGTCGCTCCGCCGTTTCGGGCTCCCCCAGCTTCTGCGCGACGAGACCGGCCACGAAGAGCACGGAAGGCCGGTCCGCCTGTGACTCGGCGGCGCGCACGCCGTCGGCCAGGGCCGCACGCGTCCGGTCGCTGTCGATCTCGAGCGTCCCGACCGTGCGCCGAACCCGGGCATACTGGTCTTCCCGGGCCTCGACACAGTCGGCCATCGTCGTCATCCACGCCTGCCACTGCCCCTGCTGGCCCTGCATCTCCGCCAGCAGCCAGGCCGGCTCCATTTCCTCGGGATGTCGCTTCTGAACAGTCCGGAGCACATCAGCCGCCGCATCCATGCGATTGGATTCCTGCAACAGCCGGGCCAACATCAGCGCCAGATCCATGCGATCCGGGTACTGCGCGACAAGGCCCTGCAGATCGTCCACCGCCCGAACCGCCTGCCCGGTCCACTGCCGCACGGAAAGCAGCAATTCGACGCTCTCGCGCGAAGCGGCCTGTCGCGCCACGAACGCCTTGACCAAATCGACCGCGGCGTCCGCGCGGCCGGCGCGCACGAGCACCTTCGCATATTCCGTTTGCAGATCCAGATCGTCGGGCGCGTTGGCGGCTGGCTCGGCGAACGCGGCCGCGGCGGCCTGAAAATCGCCCATCTTCGCGAGCGCTCGGCCGCGACGGAGTTGGAGCGTTCGGCCGCTCGTCTTCATCACCGCTTCAAGGGCGGGGTGCGCCCGCTGCTTCTCATCCAGCGCCGAGAACGCAACCTCAAACGCGTCCAGCTCGTCCACCGCGGCGCGCGCATACCCAAGATCATCCAGCAAGAGCCCCGCATGCAGGTGAACCAGCGCATTGTATTCCACGGCCGCCAGATCCGGCGGGCACTGCAAGGCAATCCGGAAATGCCGCAATGCCTCCTCCGGCTGCCCGTTGTTCAGGGCCGATCGCCCCAGCACGAAACGTGCCGCAACGTCGCGAGGATCGATCTCCAGAACCTCGCGGGCGCGGAGGCGTCCGCGAGCCGCGTTGCCCGACAGATAATAGGCGAGACAGAGCAACCGCTTGACCTCGACCTGCTTCTGGTCGTACCGCAGCGCGTTTTCCAGTTCGAGCGCGGCCTCGGCATACCGCTGGTCATCGAACATGGCCTTGGCATCGGTGAAGCGACGCAAGGCTGGCTGCGGCATGGGTGGGATGTTCGCCAGATCCGCGGCCGGCGGCATGTCCGGCGCGTCCGGGATTTCCGCCAGGGCCAAATGGACCTTGGCCGGATCGACATCGAGAGGATAGGCCAGACCGGCTTCATCTCCGTCAACCGGATGCGCCCCCGTGCCCTGACATCCGGCCAGCATGAGCACCAGCGCGAGAAACGCGCCTCGCTTCCCCGCACGCGCCGCGAATGCACACATCCCGTGGCCTCCTGTCCTGGCGTGTGCGCCCGCCGCCACACGACGGGCTGACTCGCGCCCTTACGCGATCACCTTGTTCAGCGGATAGACAATAATGCCTGACGCACCGGCCCGCTGAAGTTTCGGCAGCATGGCCCGCTCGACGCGTTCCTCGACGATCACTTCCACCGCGACGGACCGACCGTCCGCCAGAGGCGAGACCGTCGGGGATTTTTCCGCCGGTAGGATATCCAGCACCGCCTGCAGGTTTTCCTTCGCAACATTGAGCTTGAGACCCACCTTCGCTCGCGCCTCGATCGCACCCTTGAGCAGGATCGCCAGCGAGTCGATCTTCTCGCGCTTCCACGGATCCGCGAAGGCGGCGCGGTTGGCGATCAGCCGCGTCGTGCTGGAAAGGATCTCGGCGACGATCCGCAGGTTGTTGGCGCGAAGCGACGATCCGGTCTCGGTCAACTCGACAATCCCGTCCAGCAGGCGTGCCTTGACCTCCGTCGCGCCCCAACTGAACTCCACACGGACATCCACACCGAGGGACTCGAAGAATCGCCGCGTGACCCGCACGAGTTCGGTGGCGACAATACCGCCGGCCAGATCCTCGGGCGTGTTCACCTTGGATTCGTTCGGTACGGCCAGGACCCAGCGCGCCGGCCGGGTCGTCGCCTTCGAATAGACGAGTTCACAAACCTCGACGACGTCACTGCTGTTTTCGAGGACCCAGTCATGGCCGGTCAGACCGATGTCCAGAACGCCATCCTCGACGTACCGGCTCATCTCCTGCGCCCGGAACATGACGCATTGCATCTCCGGGTCGTCGATGGATGGATAGTACCCACGGCTGGAAAGGCTCAATGCGAAACCGGCCCGCCGGAACAGATCGATTGTCGACTCCGAAAGACTCCCCTTGGGAATGCCGATCCGCAGAACGCGTTCATCGTCAGTCAACTGTAGACTCCCCATCAAACAAACGCCACGCGAGACGTGACGCCCGCGACCCCGCACGCTAGTGAGCGCTGTGCGTCCGCTTGGCCGCGAGCCGTTTGCGGGTCTTCGTCCCCGCCGCCGGCCGTCCGCGTTCCTTCTTGCTCTTCTTTGTGGCCGTCTTCTTCGCGACCGTCTTCTTCGCGGCCGTCTTCTTCGCCTTGGTCTTCGCCGTTTCCCTCGTCGCGCTCGTCGCGGCCCCGTTCTCCGATGCCCCACTCGACGCAGACGCCTTCTTCCCACGCTTCGGCCTGGCCGCCGCTGTCGGCGCGTCCGGCACGACCGCTCGCGCCCGACCCCGCGTATATCGATGCACCAGCATCGTGAAATCGACCGCATCCGACGCGCGGATGTGCCGCTCCAGGAACGATTGGACCTCGGGCAGCGTCGCCTCCGGGCCGACCAGTTCCTCCTGCCGGAACACCTGCACGGTCGTCTCATCGATCGGAATGGCGTGGCCACCCAGCCCGAACAGCACGACCCGCGCCGCCGCATACTCGTCAATGCCGGGCAGGGCCCGCAGATACTCCCTGGCCTCGCGGACGCTCTTGCCTCGCAGGAACGCCAGCGTCACAGTCGCGCAACGATCGTAGATCGCGTTGAGTGCGCCGACCAGCATCCGAGCGCGGTTCTCGGCATCGGGCAGGTCCTGCTGCAGAACGTCGGTCACCTCGACCCAGGGTGTCACGCGGAGATCGTTGAGATCCACCACGCCGCCCATCAGACGGGCATACGCACTCTGCGCCTTGGACTCGCTCACATCACGGGCCAGAATCCCGAGGATCAACTGCTCCAGCGGATCGGTCTGATTCACCTGCGGCGACTTCCCGGAGTCTCGCCGTAGCCGGTTATAGAGGCGCTTGACGCGCTTGGCATACTCGCTGCCATGCTTCATGCGTCGTCTCCGCCGGGTGAGGACGGTGCAGCATCCGCCCCGGACGTCCGCCCCATGACATCGTCGATGGCGCGGATCGTCTCGATCCCTCGCTTGATCGAGTCATCCAGATGGAAGCGAATCGTCGGACACTGCCGAGTACGCAGGCGCTTGGCTACCATCCCCTGCAAATGGCCGCGCGCGTGCTTCAGACCGGCCAGCGTCTTGCGCTGCTCGCCTTCATCACCCATCACACTTACGTACACATCCGCCACCGAAGAGTCCGTGCTCACGCTCACGCGCGTCACGCTCGCGAACGGCGAAATACGCGGGTCGGAGAGCCGGTTGGTAATCGCATCGCCTACCACCGCTCGCACCTCGCTCGCCATTCTCTCCAGTCGGTACGGCTTCATTTCACGATCCGCTGCTACAGCAGCTCCACTTCATAGTCGATCAGACTCGCCGCGCGTTCCGCACGAAGCACGTCGACGATCTTGTACAGGCAGCTCTCGACAAATCGCGCGTCGTTGGCAACCATCGCGATGCCCAACTCCGCACGTTGCCGCATGTCCAGGGCGTCTACCTCCGCGACCGAGACATTGAAGCGATTCGAAAGCCGGTCCTTGAGACTCTTGACGACCCGCCGCTTATCTTTCAGCGAAGTCGCTTCGAAGATCGCCAGTTGCACCCGCAAAACGCCTACGATCATGGCTTCTTCGTGCCGCGGCCGGCACATCGGACCCGGTCGCTGAGGCTCGACGACGCCGGGGCCCGTCCTACAGCGTCCTCGCCACATCGATCACCTGGTACGCCTCAATCACGTCGCCGGCCTGAATATCGTCATAGTCCTCGATCCGCAAACCGCACTCGAAGCCGGTGCGCACCTCGCTGGCATCATCCTTGAACCGCCGTAGCGAGGTCAGGCCGCGATGCCGTCCTCGCTCCGCATCCTCTGCCGTCGGCAGAATGATCCGCCCGTCCCGGAGAACCCGCACGTAGTGCGAACGGGCGATGACGCCTTCCGTCACGTAGCAGCCGGCAACCTTTCCGATCTTCGACAGGCCGAACACCTCCCGCACCTCGGCACGCCCGCGGTGTTCTTCCTTGTGCTCCGGTTCGAGCAGACCCTCGAGCGCCTTGCGAATATCGTCCGTCAGGTGATAGATCACGCGATACAGCTTGACCTCGATCCCCTTCTGATCGGCGAGCCGCTGGGCTCCCTGCTCGGGAACCACGTGGAAACCGACAATCAACGCGTCGGAGGCTTCCGCCAGCACCACGTCGCCTTCGGTGATGCCACCGACCGCCGCGTGCAGGACGTTCAGTTTCACCTCGTCGCTGGGAATCTCCGAAAGGGTCTTCCGCAGGACGTCCACGGACCCCTGCATATCCGCCCGAAGGATCAGGTTGAGTGTCGGAATCTCGCCCCTTTCACGCTGCAGGTAGAGATCCTCGAGCGTGCGAGGCTGTGTGCGCGTGGCCAACGACTGATCACGCCGTTGCTGCACGACACTCTCGGCCACTTCTTTGGCGGTCTGCAAATCGGCAACCTGATAAAAATGATCACCCGCGTCCGGCACCCGATCCAGTCCGGCCACTTCCACCGGCGTGGACGGCCCGGCCTCCTTCACCCGACGGCCCAGATCATCCCGCAAAGCGCGAACCCGGCCGGACGCCGGCCCGCACTGCAGGATCGCGCCTTCCCGAAGCGTTCCTTCCTGCACGAGCACGCGTGCGACCGCGCCTACCCCTTCGCTCATCTCGGCTTCGATCACCGTACCGGTCGCCGGAGCATCCGGGTCGCTCTTGAGTTCCAACAGGTCCGCCAACGTCGCCAGGTGCTCGATCAGCGCGTCGATGCCGGTCTTGCGGGTCGCCGACGTCTCGATCACGTCCACTTCGCCGCCCCATTGCTGCGGAACCAACTGGTGCTCCGCCAACTGGCCGAATACCCGATTCAAGTCCGCGTTGGGTAGGTCAATCTTGTTCAACGCCACCACGATCGGCACGCCGGCGGCCTTCGCATGGTTGATCGCCTCGATCGTCTGCGGCATCACGCCGTCGTCCGCCGCCACGACCAGCACCACGACATCCGTCATATTGGCGCCACGAACGCGCATGGCGGTAAACGCCTCGTGCCCGGGCGTATCGAGGAACGTCACCGACCGACCGTCCTTGTCGAGGCGGTACGCGCCGATGTGCTGCGTAATCCCGCCCGCTTCGCCGTCGACCACACGCGCGTGACGGATCGCATCGAGCAGGCTCGTCTTCCCGTGATCGACATGCCCCAAGAATGTTACAACGGGCGGGCGCGGCTGCAGGTTCGCCCGCACCCGTTGCTCAAATGTCTCACGCAACCGATCCAACGCACTTTTCACTTTCTGAACGGTCAATTCGATCCCGAACTCCGACGCCAGAAGCTGGGCCAGCTCCGGGTCGAGCACCGTATTGCGGTTCGGCAGAATGCCATGCTCGCTGACCAACTTAGGCGTGAACTGCTGCATGCCCACGCCGGTCGCCGCGCAGAACTCGTGCAGCAGGATGGGCTCGCTGACCTCCACCTTCGTCTTGCGGGCCGCCACGAGCCGCGCGCCACCTCTGGCCTCCACCGCCCGACGAACATGAATGCCCCGGCCACTGGCCGCTTTGATCTTCTCTTCACGTTCGAGCAGATCCCGGTCTCGCCATTCGCGAAGCCGCTCACCCGCGTCCGAACCGCGCCCGACAGCCCGCCGCGGATTCGCACGATGTTTCGACGCTCGACGCGCTGCATCGCCAGGCGTCTCAACGGCGCCACGTCCGCGCCCTCGCGGCCGCCGCGCCGCACCGGGCCCCGTGAGATCCGGCGGCCCGCCGTCGTTATCCCGCGTCGGCGGCGGACGTCGCGGCCCGACAGGCCGCAGCGGCTCCGGCCGCTCCACCCGCACGACGCGCGGCCCCTGTAACTGGGCCGGAGCGGGAACATTCTGTGGCCCGGCCGGCGCGACCGGCTCCGGTGGTGCCGGTGCCTCGGCGGCGGGCGTCATCACCTCGGCTTCGCCGCCTTCGGTTGCCGGCGCCTCACCCGGCGCCTGTGGCTCAACCGACGGCTCCGTGATCACGGCGGCCGGCGCCAACCCTGCCGACGGTGGCTCTTCTTCCGTCGGCGCCGCTTGTGTCTCGGCCGCTGCGGCGACCTCGGGCTCGGCTTCCGCCGCCGCTTCCGTTGCCACTGCCTCGACAGCCGACGGTTTGCGTCTGGCGGCGGCACGCTTTCTGGGTGCTTGGGGCGGCGCCGCGGTCTCGGCGGGGGTTGGCTCGGCCGACTCGGCCACGGGAGCTTCGCCTTCCACCTCGACGGCCACGGCTGTCTCGGCCGCTGCCGCCTCTTCCTCTTTCTTCTTTGCCGCCTTCTTGCGCGTACGCTTGACGCGAACCTGCTTCAGGTCCACGCGCTCGCTCGTCTCGACCGTCGTAGCGTGCGCACCCTCGCTGAACCACTCGCGAATAGTGGCAGCCTGCCCAGCCGACAAGGTCGACATGTGATTGCGTATGCTCAGACCTTCGGCCCGGCACTTGGCCAGGATGGCCTTGCTGGGAACCCCCAGCTCATCAGCCAACAAGTGCACGCGCATCTTTTCCGCCACGTAGAACCTCCCTTACGCGTCGCTTCCCGGCGCCCGCTCGGCATCGGCATCCGCCTCTGCCGCATCGGTCCCCTCATCGGAGGCCGCGCTTACCTCGGCCTCATTGCCTTCAGCGGAAGCCACTGTCGGCAAATCCGCATCCTCCAGCACCGCTGCTGACTCGGCCAGTTCCGCGTCCTCGACCACAGCCTCACCCGCCGACTCATCGGATTCCGACGCCGTGGCATCCGGTTCCGCCGGCTCGCTCGCCCTGGCCGCGGCATCGGCTGCCGCCACCGCGGCGCGCTTCTTCGCCTCTTCCTGTTCCACCGCGATCCGCTTGACCGCTTCCGACGCAGTCGTAAGCACCTGCTCGGCCAGCTCAGGACTCAGTTCGAGTTCCTGGACCAGTGGATCGCTTCCGACGTCCTCCAGATCCGCCAGCGAAATGATGCCCATCGCCATCAGCTTGTCGATCAGCACATCCTCGACGCCGTCGATGGACTTGAGCGTGCTGACAAGGTCATCAAGCCCCTTGTTGTATTCCGCCGGGGTCAGGATATCGATGTCCCACCCGGTCAGACGGGCCGCCAGACGAACGTTCTGGCCGCGCTTGCCGATCGCCAGCGACAACTGGTCCTCGGCCACGACCACCGTCGCCCGCCCCAGTTCGAAGCACAGCGCGATCTCCTGGATCTCCGCCGGCTTGAGTGAGTTCGTGATCAGAATCTGCGACGATTCGTTCCATCGCACAATGTCGATCTTCTCACCACCGAGCTCATCGACGATGTTCTTGATCCGGCTGCCGCGCACGCCCACGCACGCGCCGACCGCGTCCACCTTCGAGTCGATGGATGACACGGCGATCTTCGTACGGTAACCGGCCTCGCGAGCTAGCGCCTTGGCCTCGATGATCCGCTCGGCCACCTCCGGCACCTCGAGTTCGAACAACCGCCGGATGAAATCGGGATGCGAACGCGACAGCACGATCTTGATCTGATGCGGCATCTCGCGAACGTCGAGTATCAGCGTACGCACCCGCTCGCCGGGATGGTGGGTCTCGCC
>JAFGKA010000188.1 GCA_016928855.1 Phycisphaerae bacterium | reverse complement strand
CATTCCGTTCTATCTGCTCTTTGCGCTGCTGAGCATGCTTGTCGTCGGCGGAGCGTGCGAACTCGCGTGGCGCGTCTTCCACGTGGACCCGTCGTATATCAGTATCGGCGCGCTGTTCCTGATCGCGGCGACCTGGGGCGTCGCGTTCGGCTGGGTCAGTCGCCGTTTCGAGCGTCAGGCAGATCTGTTCGGTGCCAGATTGGTGACTCCTCCAGCCGACGCATGCACGCTGCCGTGCAAGGTGCACCATGAGGCCGAGGGCATTGTGCCAGTCGCGAAGGCATTGTGCGCCACCGGTGCCCACACCTTCGCCGGCGCGCTGCACCGTATCGCGGCGCTGAACGGCATTCCGGAAGAAGCGCGGAGCTGGCGACACTCCAGTATTGCCAGCCGGATGCGTTTCCTCGAAGAACTCGCCGCCGACCCTGCGGCGGTGCGCCGATTCAGCCGTACCATTCTCGTGATCCGCGTCGTGCTCGTCATCGGCACGGTCATTGGCCTGGCCGTCGCGGTCTGGCTATACTCAGATCAGATGTAGGAATCGTTGTCGCGATGCGGGTCGGCGTTGGGTCGGCCCGGTTTGCGTCATCTGGAGGCAGGCATGAGTTCCACTTCGCTCGACACCGACGCCGGTACCCCTGCGGGGCCCGATTCGCACGGCCGCTTCGGCGCCTTTGGCGGACAGTACGTGCCCGAGACGTTGATGGGCGCGATTCACCAACTCGAGGACGAGTACGCCAAGGCCAGGAACGATCCGGCCTTCTGGACGGAACTCGACGGCTACCTGAAGGATTACGCCGGGCGGCCGAGCCCGCTCTACCTCGCGCGCCGGCTCACCGAACGCCTCGGCGGGGCAAAGGTGTACCTCAAGCGCGAGGATCTCAACCACACCGGTGCCCACAAGATCAACAATACGCTCGGCCAGGCGCTGCTGACCCGGCGCATGGGTAAACGGCGCGTCATCGCCGAAACCGGCGCCGGCCAGCACGGCGTTGCAACGGCGACGGCGGCGGCCGTGCTCGGGCTCGAGTGCCTCGTTTACATGGGCGCCGAAGATGTCCGCCGCCAGAAGCTCAACGTCTTCCGAATGGAGCTGCTCGGCACACATGTCGTCCCTGTCGAGAGCGGCCAGAAGACACTGAAGGACGCGATCAACGAGGCGATGCGCGACTGGCTCGGTTCGGTCGAGCACACCCATTACATCATCGGCAGCGTCATGGGTCCGCATCCGTTCCCGATGATCGTGCGGGATTTCCAGACGGTCATCGGGCGCGAAGCGCGGCAGCAGATCCTCGAACGCGAGGGACGCCTGCCGGATTACTGTGTGGCGTGCGTCGGCGGCGGCAGCAATGCGGCGGGCCTGTTCGCGCCGTTCATCGCGGATACGGACGTCAAGTTGATCGGCGTCGAGGCCGGCGGGGAGGACATGAAGCCCGGCCGTCACGCCGCGACGCTGGCCTATGGCGAGCCCGGCGTGCTGCACGGGATGTACACCTACGTGCTGCAGGACGCCGACGGCCAGACGATGCCGGTGCATTCGGTGTCGGCCGGCCTCGACTATCCCGGTGTCGGTCCGGAACATTCGTCCTGGAAGGAGCAGCACCGCGCCGAGTACGTGGCCTGCACGGACCAGGAGACGCTCGATGCCTTCCAGCTCCTGTGCGAAACGGAGGGGATCATCCCGGCGCTGGAGTCCGCGCATGCCGTGGCCCACGTGGTCAAACTCGCGCCAACGCTGCCGAAGGACCAGACGATCGTGATCAATCTCTCTGGTCGCGGCGACAAGGACTGTGTCGAGGTGGCTCGCCTGCTCGGCCGGCAGATCGGATAGGCTGGTCAGCCTGGCTGCTGCCTACGGACAGCCCAGTGCCGGCGGTCGATTCGGTCCGTTGAAACACGCAGAAAACTCGCTGAAGTCCGCCAGATCCACATCGCTGTCGAGGTCGAAGTCTGCGTCGTCGCAATCCGGCAGGGCAGCCTCGCGGTTCGGTCCATTGAAGCATGCTGCAAAATGGCTGAAGTCGGTCAAATCCACGTCCGTGTCGTCATCGAAATCTGCGTCGGAAGCCAGAAAGCCTGTCAATCGTAGCGTGATGCCACCGGCAGGCACGTCGATGAGGTATTCCTGTCCCTCCTGCAGCACGATTCGGGCACCGTTCGTGTCGTCGTAGAGCACATAACGGTAGTCCGCTGCGGCGGTCAGGTTCCATGTGATCAGCGTAGCGACCGGTGGGTCAGTCGGCGCGTAGCCGTAGCGTTCCACACGGAGCGTCGCATCCGGTCCGCTGACGTCGCCACCCCACCATACCGGAGCCGGTGATGCAGCTCGAGCATCGAAGAACACCGGTGCCGGAGCGCCGGTCAGCTCGCTGACGATGGCGACACCCGTAGCGGGACCGGCGATGAACAGAGCTTCCTCACCGACGGCATAGCCGTTCGAAGCGGCATCGTCCATGCAGGCATAGAACGTGCTCTTCCAGCTCCCTGTGCTCTGGCTCTGAACGATGAGGTCACACTGGCTGATCGGAGCGGCTGAGCCGACCCCGCTGAGCGTCAAGGCGACGAGTGCCGCTATCCAGTTGATGTGTTTCCGTGCATTCATGATTCTTATCCTCGATCCGGCCACAGCTCGCTCACGCAGCCCGCTACGGTGCCGGCACAATCAGTGTCAGACCGGCCTGATGACTCAACAGCCAGTACCCGCGCCAGGGCTCGACCTCCGTCTGGTCACCCGGCACCGCGAAGTAGTCGTCCGCCTCGTATCCGTAGATCGTTTGCTGGATCCAGCCAGCCGTTTCCGCGTCGGCAGGATCGTGCGTGTTGATCCCGTCGGTGATCAGGCAATTCGCCCAGGACTGCTCCGTCATGAAGGGGTAGCCCCAGAGCGTCCAGCCTTCATCGAGTGGAATTTCGAAATCGCTGGCCGGCGGAGCGCACTCGTATTCCCAGCCCGTAGGCGCCGTCACGTGCACCCAGTATCCGCGGCCGCGGCGAATCTCGGTCATGTGCAACGGGTAGACGCCATAGCCGCTTTCCTGGGTGTAGTTCAGTAGCGATCGCGAGATCGTGTTGCCCTCCTGCACGGGCAACGCCAGGATGTCCTCAACGGCCTCGTCGAGCGGGTCCGCCGGCAGCGAAATGAGATGCCAACCGACGGTCCAAGGGCTTGTCATTGCCGCAATGGCCGGAACCGGGCTGGCTGCGGCGGCTGCCAACGTGCCGACGATCGGATCGGACAACACGGCGCCGCCGACCACGCCGCCCTCGCCTGCGATAACCTCGAAATCAAACGTCGCCCACGGCTCGGCCCACATCCATTCGTAGGTGTTACTTTCGAGGACCGCTGTTACGTGCGGATCGATATTCACCAGCTCTTCGCTGCCGACGGAACCATCCGCGTTACGGAACGTGGCGCGTCCGAGGATAGCACCATCCGACGGATTGTGAACGCAATAGAGCGCATCCCAGTTGATGCTTTGCCCCACGATGGGTACGCAGATGCGCGGGGCTGGCTCGCCACCCATTGGGATGGAAGCGGCTTCGGTACCTTGGTCGTCGTCGAAGAGCACGGTGCCACAAACGCCTTCACCCGCCAGCACATCGATTTCAGCGCTGCCCTGCCAGCTCATTCCGACGTAGAGTGATGCATCAAACACGTGGCTGCCATGCGCGGCGATAATCGTTGACGGTTCGGTGACAACGGGCACACCCATCGTATCGAATAACGTCATCGCGATTTCAGCCGTGGCGCTGGACGGATTGCACACGACCAGGGACGTCGCGCGGCTCATGGAGACATCGATAAGCGGCGCCGAGAGTTTCATCCACTGCCCCGGCGTCAGGGCGTCAGCCGACACCGCGCCGGTGGACAGGTTCTCGCGCGCCACCGTGCCGCTGAGCACGTCGGCGCCGCTGCTTCCTCCGACAACGACCGAGCCGGTGCCGGAAGGCGGCAGGCCCGCAATGTCGTCCGGCAGCACCACCGTTGCCATGCCGTACGGATTCAGCGTGACGAGCGTATCCCCGACGATGGTGCCGGCCGTGTCATACACCGTGACCGTGACGTCTTCCGGTGTCGGGTCCGGATCGTTCGAGAACGCAATCGTGCTGCGCGACAGGCCGCTTGGTTGTGAGCCCCACGCGACCGACGTTCCCTTCAAGCTGTTGCGGAACCCGCCGGCGCTGGAGGTCGCGCCGCCGTTGGCGAAGGTGACGGTTGGGCCGCCGCCTTGAATCTGTACGGAGCCAAGGGAACCGCCCGTGTAGGTGCTCAGGTTCACTGACGAGGTCGCGCCGGGCGGAAGGATGACCGTGCTCGTGTTGATCGACGTGCCTGCCGAGTTGAAACCGACGAAATCCACGGCCAGCGAGATGCTGTCAAACGGGTTGTAAAGCTGGCCTGTCGTGTTATCGACCATCTGGGTCAACATGGCCTTGACCATGTCTTTCGACGTGTAGACGCCTGAGTTGGTCTGTGAGTAGCTATACTTGTACGTCGTGCTGCCAGCGTATGTTGTCATCTGCCCGGAGGCCAGTTCGGCCTTGCAGAGCCACGGGTGATCCTCATCCCAGCCGAGCGTCGGGCACGCGAACGTCTTCGTCCACCTTCCAGCCGTCAGGTCCCCGGCACCCGTGTAGACTGTGGCCGATCCCGTCCAGGATCCGTTCGAGGCCGTGATCGTGATCGTGGTGTCGTCCTTGACGGTTTCCCAGTTCTTGCCTGATTCCGGGGGTTCCGAATACGCGGTTCCCGAGACGGTGACGGCACCCCACTTGTAGATCGCCGACGGCGCACCGCCGTAGACCTTTGTGTCGAAAGCGAAGGTGGTGTTCTTCAGCGAGATGCTTAGCTTCGCGGTTTGGGAATCCTGGCAGGAATACAGCGGTTCGATGTCGGCGGCGTACGCATAGGTTTCGATTGAATAGCTCTTCTTGTACCATTGATTGCTGTTGTCGAGCGTGATCTCCAGAAAACCCGTTACATCAGCGCCGTTGCTATCGGCAACGTACTTCGTATCATTGGTGCCACCGCAGCTCAACTTGAGCGTATACGTATAGTCAACAAGGGCTACGCTGTCGCTGTAGGTGTATTCCTTCTTGACCTTCAGCTTCCCGTTGTCCGACGCAAAGTCAATCGTCTGATTCGTGTACAGCGTCGCAGTCGCATCACAATCGAAACAGGTCAATTGTCCAGAGAGGGTTGCGGTCGCATCGGCAAACGCTGTCGAGCATAAGACGAGCGGAAGAAGGAATAAGACTTTCATGATGTGCATCTCCTTCGCGATTCCGGCATCGCGGCTTCTCTGCCGTGTTTCCGGCGCAGCCCCGCACGCGGCCTCATTGTTGCGAGCGTGCGTCTGCTTTTCGTCAGATATGGCGGTGCCAGCGGCACGATCCCGCCGCCGTCCAGCGTCGCTCTTGTCTGTGGAGTTGCTTTCCCTGGCCACCCCACTTCAAGCATCAGCTTATCCGTCTCGCCCCCGGTTGTCAAGCAGAACTTTAGTTGATCTGCATCCCTCGTTTGACCGTGCCGGTCGGTTTCGATAGTTTGAATGGCATGAGTGACTCAGCCACCTTAGCCCGTCCGCTGCGTTTCGTTGAGAAGGTCCGCATTGTCTCGGCATGTGCCCTGGCGATTGCTCTGTTCGTATCAGTCGGTTGGACCGCCGTGGCGCCGACGGATCCGCATGCCCCCACGACGTTCCTCGTGGACGCTCGGGCATGGCCGCAGGCCGTCGGCTCCATCCTTGCAGTGGCTGCGGTGACCTCTGCTCTGGGCACACTTGTCGGCGGGCCTGCATTCGGCCACGTTGGCGTACTGGCTACCGCGGTTGGGCTGGCCGTCATGAGCACGCGCGGCGGCACGATGACGCAGGCCCTGATCTATCACGGGGCCTTGCCCGCCGACCGGAAGCAACTCGCTCCGACATTGATTGCCGATGCCGGCTTGTGGGCGATCGCGCTGATGGCGGCGTGGTTGGTGGCGGCCATGGTGGCGCGCTGGATCGAAGGTCAAACCGCGCAAGCGGTGGATGAGAACCGCGCCCCCGTGCTGGCCAGCACGCGCGATGGTCTGCTGGGCATGGTCGTGGCCGCGGCCATCGCCTGGATCATCATCTCGGCGACAATCGCGCGCACGAGCGCTTCGCCGGTCGAGCGTGGCCAGGTGTTCTTCGCCGTGTTTCTCGGCTTCTTCGCGGGCACTCTCGCGGCCAGGTATCTCTGGCCCAAGGGCGCCGCGCCCTGGTACGCCGGCAGCGTTTTGCTCGTGGCGGGTATCGGGTACGCCTGGGGCTATGTCAGTCCCCAGCCATCCGGTGGCATCGCGACGTATTACGCGGCGCTGCCAATGATTCCACCGAACGCGCTGTTTCGTCCTCTGCCGGTCGAGTACGTTGCGGTTGGCGTCGTCGGCGTCTTGATCGGCCACCGGCTCGCCCAGCAGATGCACCACGCCCGTAAGACGGCACGGGAGAATGCATGATCGCGCGCCGCCGAGCGCCGGAGGACTTTGAGGCGATGCGCCGGCGCATTCTCGGCGAAACCGAAGCCTACCTGGCCGACGCCCTGCGCCATCCCGAGGACTTCGTGCGAATTCCCAGGCATCGCGTCGGGTCCGGCTGGTTCCCGCCGCAGTTTGCCGCGGCGTTCTGGAATCGCGTGCTGTCTGAATAGGCTGCCGCCGTTCGGTCCTGGCCGCTTGCCCCTCCAGTTGCATAAGAAGACACCACCACGAAGCTTGCGAAGGGCGCGAAGAATGGGATTTGTGACGATCCAGTTTGCGCACAGACACAGAACCTGGAGCCAGATCGGTGGATTGTTCAACTCCTCGTCCGATCCCAGTCCTCTTTGTGTCCTGGTGGTGGTTCCGTGTCCTGGTGGGTCTGAAGTCCGGTCCGCCCTGGCGGACCACTGAAGTTTGGCCATTTCGACGTAGGGTGAGGTCGGTTCGTGCCGGCGTTGCGCGATAGCCTTCATTTCCATCTCTACGGCGGGGACTTGCGTCTTGCGGTGGGTTCGGGTATCTAGTTATGGAACTAGAGACCGAAAGGAGGTCGTCATGGGCTACCCGACCAAGGTCCAGCTCATCCAGCGCCAGGCCAGCGCGCAGTGGTACGTCAACTTCCCCGCCGCCCTCGCGCAAGCCATGGAGTTCAGCAAAGGCGAGACCGTCGAGTGGGTTATTCAGGACCGGGAGACACTCAGCCTGAAGCGGACCCAGGCCGTTCAGGCCAGGAAGGCCGGACGCCGCGCCCAAGAAAACAGCCCCTTGCGGGTACATCGAGAAACGGCCAAACTTCAGAACCGGCCTTCGGCCGGAAAGGCTGCTGAAGTGGCCTTTTTACGGCATTGCGTGAGCAATACGCCGGTTGCGGTGGTCTTCGCAAGACGCCACGCGCTGGAATTGAGCAAAACCATGGCTCGGATCATCGGTATCGACTACGGCAGGAAACGCATCGGCATCGCGATCAGCGATCCCGGCCGGCAGTTCGTCTCGCCCGAGCGAATGATCGAGGGCCGGGGCTCCGTCGGTGCGGACGCGAAGGCCGTCCTCGCTGCCGCCGAGGAACTGGACGCGGCCGAGTTCGTCGTCGGCCTGCCGCTGCACATGGATGGCACCGAGAGCGACCAGACCCGCCTGACCCGCGAGTTCGTCAAGGCCCTGGCCGCGCGGGCCCCCGGCCCCGTGCACGTCTGGGACGAGCGGCTCAGCAGCCACGCCGCCGACTCGCTGCTGGCCGAACAGAAATTGACCCGCAAGAAGCGCAAGGCCCGCCAGGACGCCATCGCCGCGGCGGTGATCCTCACCGGCTATCTCGACGCAAAAGGCAAGCCGTCCGCCGGCGAGGATCCCTGACAGTCGCGCTGGTGGGTGCCACTGGTCCCGACGTCCGTCGGGACCCGCCAGTGCTCTTCTGGCCACGGTACCCTGCCGGCAGGGAACAAAGCCGGGTGGCCCATCATGCATTGCAGATTGTGGATTGTTGATCTGTGATTTCCAATCAGCAATCGCAAATCAGCAATCTTCAATGAGT
>JAFGKA010000187.1 GCA_016928855.1 Phycisphaerae bacterium | reverse complement strand
CGGCGACGCCGCTGGTCAGCCCTACATCCCTGCCGACGACTTCGACGCGCGGGAAGCCGAACCGGCCGGGTCGGAGGGACTCTGATGCAGATGGATGGGAGCCTCGACGATCAATGGTTTCAGCGCCTCGGCGGGCCGTGGCATTGACAGCCCGGTCGCCAGTGTTTCCACGGGCAGCGGGCTATGCACCCGATGGCCGAACCAGGTCATCAGCGCCACATAGAGATAACCGGCCATGAACAGCGCCACGAAGACGATGCCGATACTGACCTTGCCGCCGCTGAAACACAGGAGCATGCACAGGAACAGGTAGAGTCCGAACGCCAGCTCGACGAACGGCAGCAGCTTGATCTTCCGCCGCGGACGATACGTGTCAACGCGCCCGCGCCAGCGGGTATCCGCGTTGGCATCGACGCCATATTTCGGCGTCCGCTCGAACTCGCTCGGGCGGCCGAAGAGCCCGGCCAGCGCGGCCTTGGCGTTGTTCAGCGAGATCCCGATCCCCAGGCTCATCAGGAACGGCAGGTATTTCAAGCTCTCCGCCCAGGTGCGCGAGACCTCGCGCTGGCTGGCCGCGTAGAACGTGCTCGCCGAGCATGTGGCCAGCAGCAGCAGCGATGCGTCAAACAGATAGCGGGCCAGACCTTCCTCGAAGAAATGCAGCTTAAGGTAGACCACCGGATAGAGCATCAGCGTCAGCAGCACAATATAGACATAGACCGTGCAACTGGTCAGGTGGAAGAACGCCTCGAGCTTGACCTTCCACGGCAGGCGCGAACAGAGCACCTTCGGCAGCAGCTTGCGACACGTCTGCGCCCCGCCCTTCGCCCAGCGGTACTGCTGGCTCTTGAAGCCATTCATCTCCGGCGGCAACTCGGCCGGCGACAGCAATTCCGGCAGGAAGATGAACCGCCAGCCCTTCATCTGGGCGCGGTACGACAGGTCGAGATCCTCGGTCAGCGTATCGTGCTGCCAGCCGCCGGCCTCGTCGATGCACGAGCGCCGCCACATGCCCGCAGTGCCGTTGAAACTCATGAACCGCCCCGAGCGGTTACGAGCCGTGTGCTCGATCATAAAGTGGCCGTCGAGCAGGATTGCCTGTGTCTTCGTCAGCAACGAATGCTCGCGATTGATATGGTCCCATCGCGACTGCACCATGCCGACGCGCGGGTCGGTGAAATAATGAATCGTCTCGTGCAGGATTTCGGGCGGCGGCAGGAAATCCGCGTCGAAGATCATCACGAACTCACCGGTCGCTGATTCGAGGCCGGCCGCCAAGGCCCCAGCCTTGTAACCGGTACGATGGTCGCGATGCAGATAAACGACCGGGTGCCCCGCCTCGCACATACGATGGACCGCGGCTTGGGCGATCGCCGTGGTCTCGTCGGTCGAGTCGTCGAGCACCTGGATCTGGAGCCGATCCCGCGGATACTCGATGCGGCATGCCGCCTCGATAATCCGCTGGGCGACGTACTGCTCGTTGTACATCGGCAATTGAATCGTCACACGGGGCAGCTCGCGGAAGCAGGCCCGCAGCTCGGGGCGATTGCGCCGATACTTGTAGTACAGGTGGACAAGGTGGTAGCGATGCATGCCGTACATGCACAGCACGGCCATCACCGCCAGATAGAGGCCCAGAAACACGTACACCCAGGGGTTCGCCGTATCCACGTCATCTGCTTTCTGAAGAAGCACGTCCCCGGAGGCGACTCGTTCCGCGCCGGTCGCCCGTATCCAGCCCGCTGCCGATCAAGACCGCACCGAATGCGAAGATTCATGATCGCCAATTACAGGAGGGCCGTCAAGGCATGCGCCGCATCAGCCCTCAGGCCAACCGGCTGGCAATCTGCCCGGCAAGCTGTTTGCCGCGATCACCCTGATACTGCTTGGCCGACCAGCGGTAGCCGAGCCCATCGCCATTGGCCCGCGGAATGATGTGCACATGCACGTGCATGACGAGCTGGCCCGCGACTGGTCCGATATTGACGAGAATATTATAGGCGTCGGCCCCGGTGGCCGCCAGAACCGCGGCCGCCAGTCGTGGCAGGTGCTGCATGAGTTCCGAAGCGGCGTCCGCCGGCATCGCATCGAGCCGCTCGTAATGCCTCTTGGGGATCAGGAGGACGTGTCCATCCGCGAGCGGACCGATATCCAGGAACGCCAGCACGGCGTCGTCCTCGAACACCTTGAGGCAGGGGATCTCGCCGGCGACGATCTTGCAGAAGATGCACTCGGCGGTGTGGCTCATGGCTACGTTTCGCTCGATCCAGCGTCACCGTCAGCCGACTCCGCCTTCTTCTCGGCGACGGCCGTGGACTTGGCACCCGCACCGGCAACCGCGCGAGCGGCTGCCTTGTAACGCGCGTCCGCTCGTTTGCTGCGAGCGGTCTTCTCCGGCCGCGTGACACTACCCGGCGACTCTTCCTGGCCGATCAGTTGAAGCACGGCGCGGGGGCTGTTGTCGCCCGGACGCCCCGTCCCAAGCCGGATGATCCGCGTGTAGCCGCCACTGCGGCTTTCGAACATCGGTGCCACCGTATCGATCAGACGATTCACCAGCGACTGCGAGGTGAATTTCAGGCCGCCCAGTGCCCGGCCGGTCCGATGCCGGCGTCCGGACCGCGCCCGAAGAACCTTGTCCCGCTTGACCAGGGACATGCCCTCGTATTCTTCCTGATGATCCTTATCGATGACCGCGCGGTCCCCGAGAAGCTGGATCACGCGTCGCCGCGCCGCCAGACTGCCGGCGTTCGCCTCTTTCGCCAACGTAATCAACCGCTCACAGAACGGGCGAACAGCCTTGGCCTTGGGAAGCGTCGTCGTCACCTGCCCGTGCTCGAAAAGGCTCTGCGCCATGTTGCGGCGCATGGCCTTGCGATGCTCCGAGGTCCGATTGAGTTTTCGATTCGCTACTAGATGCCTCATCCTACACCACCATCTTCACGGGCACGGCGGGCTGCCCCATGCAAGCCGCCCACTCGGCTATCTTCGATCATCCCACCCCTGCGGTCGCTTCCGTGGAACTTGAACCGGCGCCGTCCGACCCGGCCGCCACCGACATCGCGATTCCCTCGGAGGCCAGCAGCTCCGGATCGAGCTTCATGCCAAGGCTCAATCCGAGATCGGCCAGCTTCCGCTTGACTTCGCGCAGTGAGGTCTTGCCGAAACTCCGCACCTTCAGCAGTTCGTTTTCCGTCCGGATGACCAGGCCGCCCACCGTATCGATCTTTGCCGATTCCAGACAGTTGCTGGCCCGCACGGAAAGATCGAGCTGGGCAATCGGCATCGCCAGCCGCACACGCAGCTCTTCGTCCACATCGCTTACGACCGGTGCCGGCTTGACCACGTCGTCCGACACGTTCGCGTCGCCCATCTCGTAATACTGCACAAACGGATTGAGGTGCTTGCGCAGAATCTTGGCCGCCTCGACCAGCGCATCTTCAGGCGAAATCGTGCCTTTGGTCCAGATTTCGACGATCAGGCGGTCGTAGTTGACCCGTTGCCCGACGCGCGTGTCCTCCGTCCGGTATCGCACGCGCGTAACCGGGGAGAAGATCGAGTCCACGGCGATGAGGCCGAGTTCGTTGTTGGGATCGGCGTTTTCCTCCGCCGTCCGATAGCCGCGCCCGCTCTCGACCCAAAGCTCCAGCTCGAACTCGACGTCATCCGTCAGCGTAGCGAGCAGTTGATCGCCATTGAGAATGGTGATCGCAGGGTCGGCTTCAATGTCGGAAGCGCGCACCTGGCCTTTGGTGCGACGAACGACTCGCATCCTCTTCTCGTCCGCCCCTTCCAGCCGCACGACGAGCGACTTGACGTTCAGGATGATGTCAGTGACATCTTCCAGTACGCCGGGCAGACTGGTGAATTCGTGATCGGCCCCTTTGAGCTTGACGCGCGTGACGGCAGCCCCTTCAAGGCTGGACAGCAGGATGCGGCGGAGGCTGTTTCCAACCGTCGTACCGAAACCTCGCTCAAAGGGCTCAACCCAAAAGCGCCCGTACGTATCGGTGCTCACCGCGTCGTCCCTGACGACCTGGGTCGGCAGTTCCAAACCACGCCACCGGATTCGCATCGGGTCGTCCTCCTCTCGTTACGGAAAGTGCACTCGGCTCAACTCTCGTACCAATCGGTGCAGGTCACGGAGGCTACCGGCTGCACATTTCCACAATCAACTGCTCTTCCACCGGGATCTGCACGTCATCCCGTGTCGGAAGGCTGGCTACGGTCGCCTCCAGGCGCTCCGCATCGAACTGCAGCCAGGGCTGGGCTACTCGGCCACTCATCGCCTCGACCCATATCCTGGCCGTTTGCCGACTCCGATCGGAAGGCTTCACGCTCACGCGATCCCCCTGTCGAACCAGGTACCCGGGGCGGTCCAAGCGTCTGCCGTTGACATAGATATGCCCATGGCCCACCATCGCTCGGGCCGCTCGCCGCGACGGCGCAAAGCCCAGCTTGCATACCACATTGTCCAGCCGCCGCTCCAGCAGGGACAGCAACGCCGTTCCCGTGTTCGCCGCGCTGCGCTCGGCACGCCGGAAATACAACATGAACTGACTTTCCAGAACGCCGTAATACCGCTTGACCTTCTGCTTTTCACGCAGCCGAACCGCATAACCGCTGGTTCGCCCGCGTCGCCATGCATGCATCCCAGGCGGGTTCTGCCGCCACTGCCGCTCCATCGGGCACTTCGCCGATTCACATCGGGTGCCCTTGAGCATCAACTTCACGCCTTCGCGCCGACACAGCCGACACGCTGGTCCGAGGTATCGCGACATGGTTCTCGTACGTCCTTTGCTTTGGCCCGTTCTTCTCGCACGCACCGCGGGGCCCGCCGATCACGGCCAGCCCCCGTCCGGCACCCTACACGCGGCGCCGCTTCGCGGGCCGGCAGCCGTTATGTGGTAACGGCGTCACATCCTCGATCGACTGAATACGAAGCCCCGCCTGCTGCAGCGCGGTGATGGCCGATTCCCGCCCCGCGCCGGGCCCCTTGACCTTGATCTCGACCTCGGCCACACCGAACTTCTTCGCCGCGGTCGCCACGCGCTCGGCCGCCCGCTGCGCCGCGAACGGCGTGCTCTTGCGGGTGCCCTTGAATCCGACCGTCCCGGCCGACGCCCAGCAGAGCGTCTCACCGGCGGTATCGGTGATCGTGATCATGGTATTGTTGAACGTCGCTTTCACGTGCGCGATCGCCCGCGCTACGTTGCGACGAATCTTTCGCTTGGCGCTCTTGCCACTCTTAGCCACGATGCATCTCCTTGACGCCCTTCTTCCCGGCGACGGTCTTGCGCGGCCCCTTGCGGGTCCGGGCGTTCGATCGGGTGCGTTGCCCGCGAACCGGCAGGCCGCGACGGTGCCGCAACCCGCGGTAGCAGCCGATGTCGCGAAGCCGTGCAATGTTCTGCTGGACCTGACGACGCAACTGGCCCTCGATCACGTAGCTCCGGTCGAGGATGCCCGCGATCCGGCTCAATTCGTCTTCCGTCAGATCCTTGGCCCGCTTCGATTCGTCGATACCCGCCTCTTTGCAGATCAGCGACGCAAAGTGAGGGCCAACACCGTAGATGTACTGTAAGGAGATCACCGCCCGCTTGTCGTTCGGGATGTCCACACCGGCAATACGCGGCACGTTTCAGTACTCCTCTTTCGTGGATTCGCTCCGGACTCGTCGCACCACTGCTCCGCCGCAGCGCACCGCGCGTCCCGTTCGAACTAGCCTTGCCTCTGCTTGTGACGCGGGTTTGTGCAAATTACGCGGACCACGCCCTTGCGGCGCACCACCTTGCAGTTCTCGCAAATCCGCTTCACGCTGCTGCGTACCTTCATGATCTCACCCAGTCTCGGTGCCATCCTCGGCACCGCCCGTCAGCACTTCGACGCCCGTGGCAGTCACGGCCAGCGTGTGCTCAAAATGGGCTGCCCGTGATCCGTCCCTCGTCACCACCGGCCAGCCGGAGTTATCCTTATATTGCACGCCACCGGCTCCCATCGTGACCATCGGTTCGACCGCCAGCGTCATTCCCGGCTTCAGCAGGAAATCCTCACGGCGGCGGCCCCGCGCCACATAGTTGGGAACCTTCGGCTCCTCGTGCATCTCGCGGCCAATCCCATGGCCGACAAACTCTCGCACGACCGAAAACCCGGCCGTCTCGACCAGCGCCTGCATCGACGCCGCGATCTCGCTCCACCAACGACCCGGCCGCATCTCGCGAATCGCCAGGTCCAACGCCGCATGCGTAACCTCGAGCAGACGCCTTGTCCGGGCGCCGATCTCGCCGATCGCGAACGTCACGGCCGCATCGCCGCAGAAACCGTTCAGCCGAACGCCGCAATCGACGCTCACAATGTCGCCCGGCGCGAGGGTCCGATCCGACGGTATGCCGTGCACCACTTCATCGTTCACGCTCGTGCACAGCGCCGTAGGGAACGGAAACCTCGCCTGGGCATGTTTCTGCCCTTTAAAGAGCGGCTCGGCTCCCGCTTCCGCAATCATCTGCTCAGCGACGGCGTTCATCTCGGCGGTTGTCACGCCGGGAACAGCCATTGTCGCCATGCGCTCCAGAATCCGATGTTCCAGCCGGCCGGCTCGACGCATCTCAGCAAGCTCGCCCTTACTCTTGAGCGTCGGCGACTGCACTTGCTTTCGCAGGCCTCGAATCACCCTGCGCCGCACCTTCCGGTCTTCGGCGATACCACACGCCATGTCATCGAGCCGCCAACTCCCTGCCGCTCGGCTCGGGTCGACAACCCGTCGGTTCGTTCTATAGCCGTTCGGCGCCAAGGTCCGCGACGAACGCGACCGATGAACACCTAAACTATTGTATATCAAGGCCTTACGTTCGGAACGGCCAACGGCACCCACCGCCAAAGACCATTCATTCTACCGAAAAGACCCTGTCTGGCAAACCGACGCCCCGGCCATCG
>JAFGKA010000186.1 GCA_016928855.1 Phycisphaerae bacterium | reverse complement strand
TGAACGCTACCTCCTCGTTGCGTTGCGTCGTCGGCCGAGCATCGTACGGCCAACGCCGGTCTGATTCAAGCAGGGCGCGGCGCCGGGCCTTTGGGAGCGCAAGAGACGGCCATCCGTCTGCATTCGTGCAAATCGTGAGCAAGCTCGAACACGGCCATGAGGCAAAATCCCCAATCGATGAACGACCTCCGCATATTTCGGGGTCGAGGCGACAAATGAGAAGAATGCGCATAGAATTATGAAGAGGTATAAGCCACCCTGAGGAACCTGTTGTATTTGCGCGTTCCGGGCATCGGATGATGAGCGATTCGGTCGCGAGTCATACGCGCCGCCTTGCGGGCGAGGCTTCGTAAGCTTGTGTTGAGCAAGAGGTTCATCCAGTCGAGGTCACCGGCATGTTCCGCGGGTGGCCTTGGTGACCGGCTGTGGGATCTACCTCAATCCGTTGACCCTTCCTGTATCTGGACAACAAGATGTAGTGTATCGTGTTGCCAGCCGGCTGTGAGAAACGCTGTTGGCCCGGGGCGAACCCCATGCCCTATAATGGTTTACGTGGATCGGGCCAAAAACGCCATTGAAAGTTGACACACCCAAAATATTGGGGTATATAAGCTGTTGCCCTCTAGATGTGGTAGAGGCCCGTCCGGTGTATCTCGTAGCAGGTTAGATCGTGGATTTTGGTGGCTCACGGAAGGGCCGCCTGGTTGCGGTTCGCGCTTTGGAGATGCTTTGGCGGGCGATGGGGGCGGGAACGAAGCAGTTGGGTGTTGAGGTCGTTGAGCGGGTTTGTCTGCAGTTCCCGCGATGGCGCGGTTGAGGAGTTACGTTGGATGTCGGCGAACGTCAAGGATCGACGAGATGCGAAGGTGGTGGTCGAGAGTGGCGACGAGGCCCTCTGGACCGAGAATGCGCTGCGCGTTCTGCGGGCGCGGTACCTGCGGAAGGACGAAACCGGCCGTCCGACGGAGGCGGCTGTGGACCTTTTCCGTCGCGTCGCCAGAACGGTTGCGGCGGCGGAGAAGGATTACGGCATTTCGGATGAGCAATGCCGTGAAATAGAGGAACGCTTCTACCATCTGATGGTCAGTGGCGATTTCCTGCCGAACAGCCCGACGCTGATGAACGCGGGGCGCGAGATGGGCATGTTGAGTGCCTGTTTCGTGCTGCCGGTCGGCGACAGCATCGACGAGATTTTCGACTCGGTGAAGCACACCGCGTTGATTCAGAAGGCTGGCGGCGGAACGGGTTTTGCCTTCGACGGGCTTCGGCCGACCGGCGACTACATCCGGAGCAGTGGCGGCACGACCAGCGGACCGATCAGCTTCTGGCGTGTCTTCAGCGAGGCGACCAACGCGATTCAGCAGGGCGCGTTCCGTCGTGGCGCCAACATGGGGATGATGTATATCCACCATCCCGACATTCTGAAGTTCCTTTACGCCAAGCAGGACCTCACCCAGTTCACCAACTACAACATCTCGGTCAAGGTGACGGATGAATGGATGGACGCATTCCTGGCGGATCCGGACTCGCCGCACGTCCTCCGCAATCCGCGCAACGGGGCGGAGTTCTATGCCCCGAAGGCGCTCGATATCGAGCGCTATGATATTCACTCGCTGATTCCAGTGACCGGTGACCTGGGCCCGCTGACCTGTACGGATGGCGCGGTCGAGGTCGAAGTGGACGGGTCACCGGTCGCCGTTTATTCGCGTGCGGACGTCTGGAAGATTATCGTCGAGCACGCGTGGCAGACGGGCGAGCCCGGGGTCGTGTTCATCGACCGGCTCAACGAGTTCAATCCCACGCCGCACGTCGGCCGGATCGAAGCCACCAACCCCTGCGGCGAACAGCCGTTGCTGCCCTACGAGGCCTGCAACCTGGGCAGCATCAACCTCGGTCGATTCGTGACGAACCCGTGCACGGACGAGGCCGACGTCGATTGGGACCGGCTGCGCGAGACGATCGACACGAGCGTGCGGTTTCTCGATGACATCATCGACGTGAACGAATATCCCCTGCCTGAGATCGAGCAGATGTGCCGGGCGAATCGCAAGATTGGCCTGGGGATCATGGGTTTCGCCGACGCCCTGTTCAAGCTGGGTGTGCGGTACTCGAGCGACGAAGGGGTGGCGTGCGGCGAGCGGTTGATGCAATTCGTCAACGATACGGCGCATGACTGCAGCGAGTGCTTGGCCGTCGAGCGAGGATGCTTCCCGAACTGGAAGGGCAGCATCTGGGACACCGAATTTCACCGGCCGATGCGGAACGCCGCCACGACGACGGTGGCGCCGACCGGGACGATCAGCATCATCGCGGACTGTTCGGCGGGCATCGAGCCGCTGTTCAGCCTGGCATTCTATCGCAACGTGCTCAAGGGGCAGGACGGCGGCAACGGGCCGATGATCCAGACCAACGCGATCTTTGAGCAGGTGGCGAAGGCGAAGGGATTTTACAGCGAGGGGCTCATGGAGAAGATAGCCACGGAGGGCACCCTCGCTGTTATTGATGACGTTCCGGACGACGTGAAGCACGTCTTCGTGTGTGCGCACGACGTCACTCCGGAATGGCATATGCGGATGCAGGCCGGATACCAGAAGCATTGTGATGCTTCCATTTCCAAGACGATCAACTTCTCGCACGATGCCGAGAAGGGCGACGTCGATCATATTTATCGGATGGCCTACGACCTGCGATGCAAGGGCGTCACGGTGTATCGGGACGGGTGCCGTTCCGAACAGCCCATGGCGCTGTCGAGTTCAGAATCGAAGCACCAGGCGCAATGGGCCGGGCAGTCGGCGGCCGACGCGGAGCCAGTGATGCTGGAGCCGCGCGATCTGCCGGAGATTGTCAGTGGCTTGCGGATCCGGCAGATGACTCCGTTTGGCAACATGCACGTGAAGATTACCGTGGATCCGGTCAGTGAGCGTGAACTCGAGGTCTTCGCCCAGCTCGGCAAGGGCGGCGATGTGGCCACCAGCGATCTGGAGGCGATCTGTCGGATGATCTCGCTGTGGCTGCGTTCGGGTGGTGGCCTGAACCACGTGATTCAGCAACTCAAGGATATTGGCTCGAGCCTCCAGGTGGCCACCAAGGATGGGCGCATCATGAGCCTCGGTGACGGGTTGGCGCGGGCTCTGATGCGCTATCAGCGTGCGAAAGAGATGTTTGGATTGCATGATCTCCTGTTGGGGCAGGCGGACTTGTCTCAGATGGACCGTTCTCCGTTCGCGGGTAGGACCCATACCCCCTCGCCGAGCGTTGCCCCCCGGAAGAAGAATGGCAACGGCAACGGGAGCGGTCACGGTAAGGGAAACGGCCACGGCCGCCGCTTGGAAGTGCGCCACGCCAAGGCAGCCGATGTAGTCCGTGAGGGTGGGTCGTACGGCTCGCTTGGCGACGCCGGTCTGCCCACCCGCGCCAATGCCTTCAAGGTCAAGTGCCCGGAATGCGGCGAGAATCTGATGATGGCCGAAGGCTGTCGGAAGTGCGTCCATTGCGGGTATGCCGCTTGCTGACCAGCAGGAACTCATCGGAGGGTCAGGGTCATCATTGGCTTCTTTCCCCTCCGGAAAGCACCGAGTGTCAATACCGCGCTCGGTGCTTTCTTATTGCGCCGCCGTCGGCGCCTGTCCACGGCGCACCGCTCGCGCTCAACCACGCGGTCACCGCGTGGCTTCAGCGGACTGGCGGAGCCGGCGGGCAGTTGTGGAGTACGGGCCGTGTTCGAAGTGCGCAAGAGCCAGCCCCGTCAGCTCGCATACACGAATTGGCGGGGCTGGCCTGTGTCTGTCTTGTGCTGTTCGTATGACCGGACGCTGCCGTGCGGGCCTAGAACAGTGAGCAAGTAGCCGATGTCGTCATATCCACGGTGAAGTTGGTCAGCGTCGGATCGACGCATTCGTTTATGTCACGGATCAGGTACTGAATCGTCTCCCCGCAGGGTACGTCCGAATCGAACGTGATCGTTGTTGAAGACAGGTTGACCATGGGGCAGCGGTAATCCGGCCCGGCCGTATAGAGAACGGTGTTCGTGGGCTCGTCGGGGGTCGTCGGGTCGCCGTCATCCACGTCGGTTCCCCCCGGCAGGGAAACCTCGATGCCCATCGATTTGACGCTGCTGCATTGCAGCCGGACCAGCACGGATGTTTCGGGAAGCAAGGGCAGCAATTGTTGGCCAAGGATGAGCGCCTGGTTGACCGGCGTGAACAACTGCGGTCGCGTGAGCTGAAGCTCTCCAACCTCGGCTTCATCACAAACGACGAGAACGACGTTGTCCTGAGTCGTCTCGCGGCAGGGGTAAACCGGATCGACGAGATCGTCATATCCGTCATGGGTGTACAGCGCGACCTGTGCCGTGATGCATGCTCGGTTCACGATTGAGATGCACACGAAGCCGGGATCGCAATCCGGCACAGGCGGCTGAACCACGCCGGTGCGCACCGGCGTGAGATACCGGGGCCCCGATGGGGCCGGACAACTCGCGCCGAGGACGACGGGGATGAAAGCGATACCCGCAACAACCAGAATCACTCGTATCAGACGTTTGGACATCTCGTGCTCCCGGATCTCAGGGCCGGCTAGGGTGTCGTAATTTGGCCAGGTGTAAGGACATCAACAAAACCGTTTTCCTGCAGGATCAGCCTGACTGTTTCGAACGGATTGCCCCGCGAATACGATGCAGGCTCAGTGTCGCCGTCGATCAGTCCGGCGGATACGCTGATGGCTACTGGGCTGACGTTGTTTTCGGAAATACGGAAGATGATTGTGTCGCCGCGCTCATACTCGATCCCCGCCCGAAGCGGCGCCCGGCCGAACGGAGCGAGGTTGGTCGAGCCGTCGGGAAATACGGCGAGGATCGCGGGGCTCATCGGATCGGCCAACGAACCGATGGCGACCTGGAACACCGGCCAATTGAGCAACACGCCCGTTTCCCTGCCGCCTGGGCTCAGATTGCGGATCGTGAATGCCGGCGGCGCGAACCCGTTGTCATAGACGATCGGTACCTCTTCCAATGTGGCGCTGGTGTCGTTGATGACCCGCACCAGAAGAAACGGCTCGTCGCCCGGGGCGACCGGGTACAGCCCGCCGCTGGTCGCGTTCACCAGGTTTGGGTTCAGGCAGCCGGTTGTTGCCAGCAGCACGGCGATGGCGGCCACGGCGCAGGTCGGGCGGACGTGGCGCCGCTCCGCGTGAAGGCTCCGTGCGGCCTTGCCAGCGGTCGCGTTTGCATGGTTGACGTTCGAAACAGGATTCGTTGAATATCGCATGGCTAGTACACCGCTACAGTTGCGAAGACATTGGGAGCCGCCCCGTCGATCGTGATGGCCACGACCTCGCCGCAGAAGATGCTCGTCCCGGCGATCAGGGGCGGCAGTGCAAACGGGACGGGGATCGAGCCGGCCGACGTGACGACCTCAATCTCGCGGAAATCGATCCTCGCCACGTCACAGTCCTGGTGCACGATTACATGGTCCAGGTCGTTCAGCACGGTGTTAGGCCGGGTGAGGAGGCTCAAGGGCACCGTTCCGCCGCCGTCCTTTTGGATGTCCAGCACGGTCAGGGCCGCCGCGTCCGTGCGATTCATGACCACGATGAGCAGAGAACCTTCCGGATTGTCTATGGCGGAAGCCGTGTTGCCCCCGAGACTGTTGACCAGAGCGGGGTTCAGACTGCCAACGCAGCCCGTCAGCATGCCCAAGCCGACGGCAACCACGGCGGCGAGAACGCCGGGTGTGCGGATGCTACGGTCTCTCATGCAGGCGATCCTCCTCGGATGGCACAAACGCAGGCTCCCGGTGTTCAAATCCGCGCCGGGTTAGCCACCCATAGTACGGGAGACCACGTGGGTCAAGCAAGCGGCCGACTTCAGCCTGCCCGTCGGCGTGGCAGGCGGTCCTGGTCCGGCCCGAGGTGGGCGGGACCGGCCTCACAACGGGGCCGCGACAGTCGGAAGCGCCCTGCCGGATGAGAGATGCGAATGGATCGCCGTGTCGACGCCACGGGGGCCGGCCCCATGCGGGTGGGGGGAACGGGGAACGATCGGCCGGGTTGCGGAGTCGCCGATGCGCGGCAAGGGCATCTGCTCCACGGCTGCCTTTCTCTGTCGGTTTTGCGCCCGGGCTTCGTGGTT
>JAFGKA010000024.1 GCA_016928855.1 Phycisphaerae bacterium | reverse complement strand
TTTCACGACGCGCGGGCTCGTCGCCGCCCCGCTGATCCATCAGAACCGAACGATCGGCGTTGTCGAAGTCCTGAACAAGATCGGCGCGGAGAATTTCTCACAGGACGACATGGCGCTCCTGAAGATCTTCGCCAACCTGGCCGCGAGTGGCGCCGTCAACGCCCAGGCGCACGAGCAGTTGCGGATGGAGAATCGTGGACTGCGCGCGACGATGCGATCCGGCGGACAGATCGTCGGCCAAAGCGAGGCGTTACGTCAGTGCATGGACCTGTGCGTGCGAGTGGCCGGCAGCAATGCGACGGTGTTACTGCTCGGCGAGACCGGCACGGGCAAGGAACTGCTGGCGCAGCACATTCACGCGAACTCGCCGCGTCGCGACAAGCCGTTCATTGCGATCAACTGTGCCGCCCTGCCCGAGACGCTGCTGGAAAGCGAACTCTTCGGACACGAGAAGGGCGCGTTCACCGGGGCCATGGCCCAGAAGATCGGCCGATTCGAGCTGGCTGACAACGGCGCGCTCTTCCTCGACGAGATCGGCGACATCAGCCTTTCGACGCAGGTCAAGCTGCTGCGGGTGCTGCAGGAGCGCGAGTTTGTCCGTGTTGGTGGCACGCGCACCGTCGCATGTGACGTGCGGATCATCGCGGCCACGAACCGCAATCTGCGCGCCGCCATGGAGAAGGGCGAATTCCGCGAAGATCTCTACTATCGCCTTAACGTGTTCCCGATCGGGCTGCCACCGTTGCGAAACCGGCGTGAGGACATCTCGCTGCTCGTCGAGCACTTCGTGCATCGCGCCGCGGCCGAACTCGGGCTGAGCACGCCCGAGGTCAGCGACGACGCGATGGCGCTGCTGGCCGGCTACAACTGGCCGGGAAACATCCGCGAGCTGCAGAACGTCGTGGAGCGCGCCGTCCTGCTCTCGGACGGCCTCCAGATCGGACCGGCCCAGCTCCCGCGGGAGATCGTCGGCGACACGGACACAACGGCCGCGGCCAAGAGCGAATCCGGACTGTGGGGTTACGAGAAGGCGATGATCGTCAAGGCCCTGAAGGAGAACAACTGGAACCAGTCCAAGGCCGCCCGCACGCTGGGCATCTCGCGCGATAACCTTCGCTATCGCATCAAGAAGTACACCATCGAGAAGCCCGCGTGAGCCACTCCCCGCCTCCTGACCGAACCGCCTTCCGTCGCCCGGAATGGCAACTCATCAGCCGTTGCCGCACACCCCGGCAAACACAGCAGTTCTTGCGCGCGATCCCGTACAACGCGGAGGCAAACGGCCCGACGCTTCGCACATTCCGCGGCGTTGTCGAGCACGGCTGCGCGCACTGTTTCGAGGCCGCGCTGACCGCCGCTGTCATTCTCGAACAGCACGGCTACCCGCCGCTACTGCTCGATCTGACGTCCGCGGACAAGCTGGACCATGTTGTCTTTCTGTTCGAACGCAACGGCCGATTCGGCACGGTGGGCAAGTCACGGTTTCCCGGTCTGCTGGGGCGTAAGCCGGTCTTCCCTTCCGTGCAAGCCCTCGTCGAGGATTACATCGAACCGTTCGTGGACTATACGGGACGGATCATCAGCTACGCGGTGTTCGATCTGCGGACCGTGCACGGAATCAACTGGCGGCTCTCGGAGCGAAACCTGTGGGCCCTGGAACGGATCCTGATTGCACGGCGTCACATCCGCGTGGCCACGTGTAACCGGCGGCATCGGCAGTATGTCGAGCGATATCGCGCGTACAAACGGCGCTACCCCGGCCGCGAGCCGGCGTATTTCGCCAACAAGCAGCGCTGGCTGTGACCGCGATAACGCCTACAGCGAATACTGCGGGATCTTGAGCAACTCGCCGTCCTTGAGCGCCGACTGGTGCGCAACGATGCCGGAGACCGTCATGTTCAGCGCCTGGATGATATCCACGAGCGGCGTGCGGTCCTGCAGGATCGCCGTGATGAACTCGTCGGTCAGTGGACCGTGCGAGCCGCCATGCCCGCCGGCGCGCATGCTGGGCGGCAGCGGCGGACGTTCCACGACCGGCAGCTCCTTCTCGAGCCCCTCGTACTGGCTGTAGAACGTGCCCTTCTGGCCGCGAATACGGCCCATTTCGCCGTGGTGACCGGGCGTATCCCAGCTCACCGCCATTCGTGCCATCCCGCCTTCGCTCGTGCGAAACAGGGCAATTTCCGTGCCAAAGGCGTTCTTGTACCGATTGTTCGCGGGCAGCAGGTGCGGCACGACGCTGGGCATGCCCATGCAAGACACTTCGGTGAAGCTGCCGCCAGTCACGCCCACGTAATAGGCGTTCGAGTGCGTCGGATACCACTGCGGCGGCAGGCCGACGCGCCAATCCTTGTACGAATCGATCGGCGTCGGCATGTAGTGGTAGTATTCGCCTTCGGCATATACGAGTTTGCCGAAGCCGCCGGCATGGTAGATCTGCCGCATGGCGTGGAGATCCGCATGGAGGCAGGAGGTCTCGTACATCATGTACTTGCGGCCGCTCTGCTTGACGGCCTCCAACACTTTGTCAGCGTCTTCGAGCGAACCGAAGACGGCCGGCACGGCACAGGCGACATGCTTGCCATGTTGCATCGCCTCGATGCAGTGCTGGGCGTGGTGCGGAGCGTCGGTCGCGACAAAGACGGCCTCGATCGTGTCGTCCTTGACGAGTTCTTCGAGCGAGGGATAGGTCTTCTCGCACCGACACACCTTGGCCAGCTCGGCACAGCGCTCAGGCACCAGGTCGCTGACCGCCACCACCTCGACGTTCGGGTGGTCCTGAAAGCCGAAGGCCGCGCCGAACTTGCAGACGCCGTATCCGATGATCCCGACGCGGATCTTCCGGTCAGAAACCGGCTTCCATTCTTTCGAGGCACTCGGATCGGCGGGCGTCTCTTCGAAACCCTGAATCGGCTTCTCCTCGGCACGAGCAGACGAAAGCCCGAACGCAGCGGCGCTCATCCCCATGGCCTGCAAGAACGAACGGCGTGAAGATTGACTCGGCATTGGGACGCTCTCCTTTCCTGGCCGACGGATTCGACGGCCTTCTGGTAGACAGCGAAATTGGCGAGCATGAACGGCATGGGGGTCTCCGAATCGAACAGGCGAACAGGTAAGCCGGAGACCGCAGGTGAGCCGCCCGGCCAGCGGGCCAGGGCGAGCGTACGAACGGAGCGAATCCCATTTCTCCTGATTGCCTGATCCTGGCCCACCCGCTCTATCAAAAAGGCCCACCAGGGGCGGGCCTTTTCGATGGGCGATACAGGATTCGAACCTGTGACCTCACGGGTGTGATCCGTGCGCTCTAGCCAACTGAGCTAATCGCCCCCAGTCGGTCCTTCCATTATGGCGGCCGGGGCCGCGGCGTCAAGACCGGCCCAGCCACACTGGCAGGCAAGCTGTCAGCCGCACCCAACGCATTCACTGGCCCAGATGGACGGTGATGCCGTCGGCGATCGCTGTCGCCAGCTTCGCCCGGTGGGACGGCGTGTTCAGCCGCTCGTTGTCGCCGGGGTTGGTCATGAACCCGCACTCGATCAGGATCGCCGGCCGAGAATGGCCAACCAGCACCCGGAAGCCGGCTTGCTGGATCCCGCGGCATTCGATGCCGGCCGCGGTCAACGCCGACTGGATACGCCTGGCGGCCCGGAAGCTCTCCGTGTTCGCACCGCGGGCGATATACAACGTCGCACCCGACGCAGTCCGGCGCTGGGCAGCATCGGCATGCAGTGAAACGAACAGATCCGCCCGGGTCCGGTCGGCGATGGCCGCCCGCTCATTCAACTCGACGAACGTATCGCCGCTTCGCGTCATGGTGACATCGGCACCCCGGGCCGCCAGTTCGCGGCTCAGCCGCTGCGCGATGTCGAGCACGATCACCTTCTCCGGCACGGGCTTACCCGGCGCGCCGGGGTCCTTACCGCCGTGGCCGGCGTCCACAACGACTGCCCCACTGATGCGCGTCGTCTTCTTCGGCGGCGGCGGTGCCGGTGGCGGCGCGGGGCGCAGGCGGCGCAGCTCCCGCAGCAGTAGACCCTCGCGTGCGGCGAGCACGTACACCTTGCCCTCTTTGAAGATCGCGTTGTCAACGGGCCCGTACTGCTCGCCGTTGACGTAGATGCGACCCGCCGGGCCGGTGAAGATCGTGATCGTGTTGCGATGATCCGTCAGCGTAACGAACGAAGGCCCCTGCTGCTGGACCCGCAGGCCCAACCGCGACGCGAACGTCTCGGAAGGCAGGTAATGCTTGGGGATCGGCACCGGCTCGGGACGAAGATGCGCACAGCCACCGCCAACGAACAGGGCCAAGGCGGCGAGCAGTCGGGCGGCACGGCGGGGCAACTCCATTCGCAGTCGGACCTCCGGGCCTGATCGTAGGCCGACACGCGAGGGTGTCAAGACACAACGCCGCCGGACAGCCCCAGACGGCTGAACAGACAAGCTCCGTCCAACGCGATACTTGCAGATTTCGGCGATGGCCGTACCCTTGAGGCCCACAAAACGACGCGGCGTATCTGGATTCGCACCGCCGAGGCGCGACGCCCACGACAGGAGGCATGACAAACCGTGGCCCTGCTAGCACTGATCCCCATCCTCGCGATCTTCGTGTTCCTCGTCCTGCTCCGCTGGCCCGCCGTGCGGGCGATGCCGGTCGGCTACGTCATCACGGTCGGCCTAGCCTATGCCGTGTGGAAAATGCCGGCGGTGGCCATCGCCGCAGCGAGCATCAAGGGCCTGATCATCTGCTTCACCCTGATGTGGATCATCTTCGGGGCGATCGTCCTGCTGACAACGCTGCGCCACAGCGGCGCGCTCGCGACGATCCGCCGGGGTTTCCTCGATATCTCGCCTGACCGCCGCGTGCAGGCGATCATCGTTGCGTGGCTGTTCGGTTCGTTCATCGAGGGCGCGGCCGGTTTCGGCACGCCGGCGGCGATCTGCGGTCCGCTGCTACTCGCGCTGGGCTTCCCGGCGATGGCAGCCTGTACGGCGGCGTTGATCATCCAATCCACACCGGTCACGTTTGGCGCCGTGGGCACACCGATCATCATCGGCATGGGCGAATCGCTCTCGGCCGACGTGTTCCTGGCCGCCGCTGACGCTGGCGCGAACAAGCCTGAAGTACTGCATGCGATCGGCGTTTTTGCTGCACTGCCGCATGCAATCGCGGGCACGTTCATCCCGCTGGTCATGGTGTGCGTGATGACGCGGTTCTTCGGCAAGGACCGGCGGCTGCGCGACGGGCTGGGTGTATGGAAGTTCGCCCTGTTCGCCGGCGCGGCGTTCACGCTGCCCTACCTCGCGTTCGCCGTACTGCTCGGGCCGGAGTTCCCCTCGCTGCTCGGCTCACTGATCGGCTTGGCAATCGTGGTACCGGCGGCGAAGAAACGGTTCCTGCTCAAGAACGTCACGCCGTGGGACTTCCCCGACCGCGGCGAGTGGGACAAGGAGTGGGCCGGTTCGCTGGCGGTCAACGAGAACAATAATCATGATGCGCCGCGGATGAGCCTGGCGCGGGCGTGGTTGCCGTACCTGCTGGTGGCGATTCTGCTGGTGTTGACGCGGCTGCCGAATGTACCGGTGCTGCAGCTCAAAGAACGGCTGACCGCCCCGTCCGTCACGCTGGCCTGGAACAACATCCTCAACGTCGAACAGTTGAACGAGGCGCTTTCGATCCCACCCGAGAAGACGAAGATCCTCTCGCAGAAGGTCGCGCTGCTGCATCTGCCGGGCACGATCTTCATGGTCGTCTCGCTCTCGATGCTGTGGCTGCACGGCATGGGCCATCGGCGACTCGCGGCGGCCTGGCACGAGGCCGCGCGGACACTGGCGAAACCAGCGTTCGCGCTGGCGTTCGCGGTGGCGCTGGTGTGGGTGTTCATCGCGTCGGACATCAACGCAACCGGCGGCGAGTTGGCCAGCATGCCGCTGACGCTGGCGGAAGCCGTCGCCAATCTGGCCGGGCGGACGTGGCCGTTCTTCGCGCCGGTGATCGGGGCCCTCGGGGCGTTCGTCGCGGGCAGCAACACCGTCTCCGACATGATGTTCTCGATGTTCCAGTATGGCGTGGCGGACCGCACGGACACGCCGCACCTCGTGATCCTCGGCCTGCAGGCCTTCGGCGGCGCCGCGGGCAACATGATCACCGTCCACAATGTCGTCGCGGCTGCCGCCACGGTCGGCCTGACCGGCGTCGAAGGCGCCCTGATCCGCAAGACGATCTGGCCGATGGGCTACTACCTGCTCGTCGGCGGCACGCTCGGCCTCGTGCTGTGCTACGGAGTGTTTGCGAGTGTGTTCTGATCTTGCCAGCGAATCGCGATGGTAAGCATGCGACTGCACATCCCAAGGACGAGCAGACCGACCAGGGAGCGGGCCGGCCCCAGAATCTGACTGCAACACCAGAAGTGCCATGATGGCCGCTCATGAGACGCCCAGAGAATCCAGTTGCCGACGTCGAACACAGATCCGACGACAACGAGGATAAGCAGACCGCTCAGCCAGTCGCGCAACCCAGGACGTACGGCCCGTACAGCAAGCTGGCGCAACCACACAAGAATTGCCCCAAACGCAACGGCGCCCAAACACGCTCCGAGTACACTACACGTCACAACCTGGCCCACGCGGTCACCGAAGTCTGCATCGGCAACCTGTGCAATGCCGCGCGTCCAGATTGCACTTACAATGTTCCAATCCGCCCACACGGCAAGAAGGACTGCGGGAATCGCGCTGAAACGAACTGTCTGGCGGGCTCTCTGTGACCGAGCAGACACACGCAAGATCGGCTCCGGTCGCGTGACCGCAAAGACCGCCGCAAGCCACGGTAAATTGAGCAGAATCAGCACACCGTACCTGCCGACGTGATAAGCAGTCGGTGGGTCTGCGGAAATACGCCAAACCGCTTCCCAGATTAGCCATTCGACGAAGAACGCAGCCGTCAGAAGCATGAGGCCGCGGATGCCCCGCCGAACACCTTGCAGCCACGTGGGATCCGCACAACGAAGCTCGTTGCGCGGCAGCAAGGCATGGACATCGCCGTCGCAATCACGACAGCGACCGCTCACAGGACGCCCGCGCAGACTATATCCGCAACGGAGGCATTCCACGTCGTCATCGACGGTACCGCTGGCGGGATCCACCGAGACCGCCCGAAGCATGTCGGCAACCGGGTATTCACACTGCGGGCACGCGCCGGAAACGGCCACGCCCTGCAACTCAGCCCCGCAGCCCATGCAACGAAATGGGAAGTCGATCGTGTCCATGGGCTGATGTTATCGCACGGGGGAACCGCTCGTACAACCCAGACGTCGTCCGATCAGGCAAAGCCTTTGGACCGCGGTGGCAACGACACCGCTTTGGCTCGCGGCGGAGCCGCCTCCGTCGGCAGTCTCCAATTGCGATCAGACCACGTCGGAAATCGTCCAGGGCGCGCGGCCCTGACGTTTGAGGTAGCCGTTAGCCCCTTCATCGTTGACGAACGACTCCGTCTTCGCATCGAACGTGAGCTTGCGGCCGAGGCGATACGCAATGTTGCCGATCTGGCAAAGCAGCGTGGAACGATGCCCCTCCTCGATGTCCGCGCTTGGCCTGGCCCGCGACTCCATGCACGCGAAGAAGTTGTCAAGATGCGGACCGTGAGGATGCCGGCCCGGACCGGCGGCGATCTCCTGGCCGCCAGGGCCGAAGACCTGCCAGCCGGCACCTTGGCGCCCCAGCATCATCAGACCTTTGGTACCGTACAACTCCACGCGCATCGCATTGAAACGCCAGTCGGGGAACTGGTCCGTGTCGCGGAAGTTCCACTCGGTCTTCTCCATGTACGGCGTCCAGAGCGTCAACTCGAACACCATCGTCATGTCGTCAAAATCCCAGGTGACGACCTGCGTGTCCGGCGTTTCCTGGTCATCGTCAAACCCGAATTGGCCGCCTGTCGCGGACACGGCCTTCGGGTAATCCTTGCCGCTGACCCACCGGGCCAGATCGATCTGGTGGACGCCGTCATTGATGATATCCCCACCCGAATAGTCCCAGACCCAGTGCCATGTATAGTGAAAGCGGTTCCGGTTAAACGGACGCTGTGGCGCCGGCCCGAGCCACCGGTCGTAGTTCACGCCCTCAGGCACCGGCTCGTCGGGCTTGTGGCCGATCGACTCGCGGTGCTTCATGTTCAGCACGCGGACGAAGTGAATGTCGCCGAGCTGGCCGGAGCGGATGAACTCGATGGCGCGCTGGACATACGGCCCGCTGCGCGTCTGGCTGCCGACCTGCACGACGCGGTTGTACTTGCGGGCAGCTTCGACCATCTTGCGCCCCTCCCACGGGTTGTGCGACGCGGGCTTCTCGACATAGACATCCTTGCCGGCCTGGCAGGCGAGGATCGTCGGAAACGCATGCCAGTGGTCGGGCGTGGTGTTGAACAGGGCATGCACGTTCTTGTCGTCGAGAATGCGACGGAAGTCGTCAACGAGCTTCGGCTTGCGGCCCGTAGCTTCTTCAACGAGTTTGCCGGCGGCCTGCAGCCGGACGGCGTCGACGTCGCAGAGATAGGCGATCTCGACTTCGGGACGTTTCGTCAGCTCCTCGCGCAGCAGCCACGGGCCACGGATACCGAGTCCCATCATGCCGATGACGTACTTGCCACGCGATGCCGGGGCCGACGTCGTCGCCGCCTGCGCCGCGTATCCGACAGCCAAGGCAGCGGCGGTACCAGCAGAACGATTGATGAACTCTCGTCGGCTCAATGAATTGGCGTTCATGACGTACGTCTCCCATACTCGACACGTGAGACTGGCCGTGGATCCATTGTATCCGACCCACGACGGGAGCCGTCAAGGGACGGACTTACACCATCGCCTTGCTCACCCTGCCATCGTGCGATAGACTGCCGCACAACGAGCATATCAAGAAGGCAAGAATCGGAACGAAAGGATTCCCACAGTGAGACGTCACCTTGTCGCGCTGGCCAAACGAACAGGCCTCTACGGCCCAGCCAAAGCAATACAGGAGCGGTTGATCTACCATAGGCCACGGACCGCACGTCAACGCCGACAGATCATGCGTGTCTATGCACAATTCATGAAGGATGGCGATCTCTGCTTTGATGTCGGCGCCCACTTCGGCACGCGGACAGATGTATTCCTGCGGCTCGGCGCATCGGTGGTTGCCATCGAGCCGCAAGACGTGTGCATAGCCACACTCCGGCGAACGTACGGCCGCAATCAACGCGTGACGCTCGTGCAAGCGGCGCTCGGCGAACAAGAAGGTCAGCAGGAAATGACGCTGAGCAACGCCCCGGCGGTATCGTCGCTGTCTCCAAGTTGGATCGACGCAGTCAAAGCCAGTGGACGCTTTCCGAAATGCGAGTGGACAGAGACGGTTACCGTACCGGTCACGACGCTTGACGCGTTGATCGCCAGATACGGCCAGCCGGCGTTTATCAAGGTCGATGTCGAGGGCTTTGAGGACCGCGTCTTCGCAGGGCTGTCGCAGCCGGTGCCCGCGATCTCGTTCGAGTACACGCCCGAGTTCATCAGCGCCGCGATCGGCAGCATACGCCACCTGGCGACGCTTGGCCGCGTCCGATTCAACCGCCCCGTCGACGAGCCCGCGGGTCGGCCCCGGCCGCAGTGGATCGATGCAGACGCCATGTGCAACGTACTGTCGGCGCTCCCGCCCGACACCGCCGTCGACGATCTCTACGCACGATTCGAACTGTAAGCCTCTGCCGCCCTCAACACGATCACGCCTGCAACAGCGACTTGCCCGTCATCTCCGCCGGTGGCTCGAGACCCATCAGGTGCAGAACCGTCGGCGCGATGTCGGCCAGAGTACCGTCGGCTCGCAGGGGCTTGCCCTTGAACCGATCATCCACCACGATCAACTCCACGTCGTATGTCGTGTGCGCGGTGTGCGCCCCGCCGCTTTTCGGATCGACCATCAGCTCGCAGTTGCCGTGATCGGCGGTGATGACGAGCGCGCCGCCGGCCTTCCGCACGGCATCGACAACCCGGCCAACGCATTCATCAACCGCCTCGACCGCGCGAATCGCCGCATCGAGCGAGCCCGTGTGCCCGACCATGTCGCCGTTGGCGTAGTTCATCGCGATCAGGTCATACTTGCCCGACTCGATCCGCGCCACCACGGCATCCGTCACTTCATACGCAGACATCTCCGGCTTCTCATCATACGTCGTCACCTCCCGCGGCGAAGCCACGAGCTGACGATCTTCGTTCGGAAACGGCTCGTCCCGGTAGTCGTTGAAGAAGAACGTGACGTGCGGGAACTTCTCTGTCTCGGCGCAGCGGAACTGTTTGAGCCCGAGCTCGGCCATGTATTCACCGAGCAGCCCCTTCATCTTCGGCGGCTTCTCGAATGCGACCCGCACTGGCAGGCTCGTCTCGTACGCGGTCAATGTACAGAAGAACAGATCGAGCTTCTTGCCACGGTCGAAGCCCATCTGCTTCTCGGTCCCATCCTTGTCCACTGTACGGAACGGAAACTCGTCGAGCACAAAGGCTTTCGTAATCTCGCGCGGCCGGTCGCCGCGGAAGTTGAAGAACACGACGCTGTCGCCATCGCGAAAGATCGCCGGCTCGGTTCCGTCCGGGCACACGACCGTCGGCTCGATAAACTCGTCGCCGATCTGACTCGGCCCGGTCGGATTGTCGTAATAGCGCCGAAACGCCTCTTCGGCCGAGGCCACCCGATGCCCCTCGCCGCGTGTCAGCAGCCGATACGCCTTCTCGACGCGCTGCCAGCGATTGTCGCGATCCATCGCATAGAAGCGCCCGACGACCGTCCCGACGCGCCCCGCGCCGATCTCGGCCAGCTTGGCTTCGACCTGGCGGATGTATTCGATGCCGCTGTCCGGCGGGCTGTCGCGGCCATCGCCGAATGCGTGCACGATGACGTGCTCGCCCGGCACGCCGCGGCGCTTGCACAGTTCGACGACCGCGTACAAATGCGGCAGCACGCTGTGCACGCCGATGTCGGAGAGAAGGCCCATCACATGCACACAGCCGCCGGTGTCTTTCGCACGATCGGCGGCCGCACACATTGCCGGATTCTCGAAGAACGAACCGTCTCGAATGGCACGCGTGATGCGCATCACTTCCTGATCCACGATGCGCCCGGCGCCGATGTTCTGGTGACCCACCTCGCTGTTGCCCATCGTGCCCGCCGGCAGGCCCACATGCTCGCCCGACGTGTGAATCAGCGTATGTGGATACTCGGCCATCAGCCGATCGGTGTTGGGCGTTTTCCCGAGTTCGATCGCGTTGGCCTTGTGCCACTTCGGATCAGGGTTGGCTCCCCAGCCGTCACGAATCACCAGAACCACGGGACGTTTGTCGAGTTTTGGCATGTTGCTTTCTCCAATGTCCGCAACCATTCCATGTCACACGGGCCGGGCGTCGGGCCCTGCCACCGGTGTCGTTCGGAGTCGCCAATTGTAGATCGGATTCCCGCGCCGACCCACAGGGGTCTGGCTCCTTTTTGCCCGAGCCGACACCATCCATGGGATGCGCGTCTGTAGACGCAGGCCACGCCGGCCGGTCCGCAAGGAACCCCTGGCAAGAAAGTGCCTGACCCCTTCTCTGGCCAGCGACCACACCTCTGCCCGAAGCCGATTGTAGCCGATCCGTGCCGGCCTGAGAATCCCGCGATGGCGTCCGCGCCGCGGCCTCTGCACGCTACGGCCCGGGCGCCGCCACTGCAGCGTCCGCGTCCGACGCGATCGGCTCGTCCGCCCCTTCGGCCTCGGTCAATTCCACCAGGACCCCGCCCACACGCGGCTGCGGAAAGGTACGATCGAAGAGCACGGCGATACACGACCAGACACCGAGCGCCTCGGCCGGCTTTGACGTCGGCGACGATGTCACATATGGCTCGGTCGGCGTGAACGAGACGAGCAAATACTCATAGGCCGATTCGAGGAACAGCAGCCACACGACGCCGCGGACGTGCTCGATGCGGCGCACCTCGCCCACGCCCTCGGCCAGCCACATATACCGCGTCACATCAACCACCGGCCCCCACGGGAAGCGAAACTCGAGTTCGACGCGAAGCCGACGGCAGTCCTTGAACTCCCCCGCCGGACAGCTTACATCCTCAATGCCCTCGGTCACGGCGGTCCGCGTAACACGGCCGTAGCAGAAGCGATGCCCATTCTGATCGAAGCACCCGACTCTTGACGTCGCCAACGCGGGCTCGCCACGACGAAGCTGCTGCGGATAGAGTCGCCTGGGCGAATCCAGCTCGAACATCAACGCGTAATGGGCCTTCAGCGGCGCCTTCGGCAGTGATTCCATCTCCCGCGGCGTCATCTCGGGACGGCGCAGGTATTCCCGAATCGCAAGAAACGGCCGGCCGATACACGCGCCCTCGATGACGCGGTCGGGCTCGACGATCTGCGCGTATTGATCCGTCTCATTCCGCATCAGGTTCTTGCGCTCGAAGATGCGGTGCCCAAGCCGTGGCGACGGCAGCGTCCAGATCTCCGCCACCTCGGCCGCCGGCGGCGGCATGTCATGCCCCGGTGGCGGCCGAAATCGCCCGGCGCAGCCCATCGACGCCGGCAGCAACATCGCGGCCGTCGCCAGGACCCGCGCAGTGACATGCGACCAGGTCATCTGGAATCGTCTCCCAGCAGCCGGCCCAGGAGTGCCTGAAGCTCTTCCGCGCCCGCGCCGACATACACAATGGTACCGTCACGGCCGATGAGGAATGTCATCGGTATCGCTTCAACGCCATAGTTCGTGGCGTTGGCCCCTTGCGCGGCCTCCATGTCGGCCACCTGACGCCATGGCAGAGGGTTTCGCTCCAGAAAACTCTTCGCCACCGAGACGTTGGGATCGAGCGAAATGCCGATCACGTCGAAACCACGCCGATGAAATCGCTTGTGCAGCCGAACGAGATTCGGCATCTCGGTGATGCACGGCGAGCAATACGTGGCCCAGAAATCCAGAAGCACCACGCGACCCTTGTATTCCTCGAACGAGACCGGCTTGCCGGCCAGGTCGTTGCCCTCGATCGCCGGCGGCGTCTTCCCGATCCATTTGAGACCATCGAGTTGCCGGGCAATGATCGCGCCAATCTGTGGAACCTGGCGTGTCCGGTTGCGAATCTCCTCGTAGATCGCACGAGCCTCGGCGATCTGACGGACGAGCACGAGTTCAGTGCCCACGGCCATCCCGGCCTCGAACACCGGTGCCCATCCGGTCAGGTCCGTGCTCTCGGCCAGCGCCATCCAGGCCTTCCGGGCCTCGTCCAGTTTGCCGAGGCCGGCCAACGCCCGCACCCGCGCGCCCGCCACGAAGACCGCGGACTCCGACGACGCAAACTCGCGTGCGAAGCGATCCGCCGCCGCGATTGCGCCCGCGTGGTCGCCCAATTCCATCGCCAACGCGATGAGTTGGGGACAGGCCTGCTCGAGGTCATCGCCCGTCGCCCGGGCCACAAAGGCCTCGAGGGCCGCCTTGTGTTCCTGCGCAAGTTCCCGGGCCATGCGTTGCTGCTTTTCGGTGAAGTGATCCACCAAATCCGCATACGACGCAAACACCGGATTCGCTTTGGCCGGCTGCGTGCTCGGCGATGTGGCGGTCTGGCCCCAGGCCCCACCGGCAAGTCGTAGAACGATCCCGACCGCACACACCATCCTCATCATCATGATCATCATCCGCTCCATCTCTGTTTGAATCGCTCAAGCCCCCGGCCGGCATGATTCTAGAGGAAACCGCCACGGAAGGATACCGGCAGCCCGGGCGTGCCAGCCGCGTGGCCGGGGTCGCGGTCTCCGGACTCGCCCTGGCGCCAGACCACACCGCCGGCTCTATCCAACGAACCGGCAGATTGCGTAGAGCCGCCACGGCTTTTATACTGCGCTGTTCCGATGGAGGTTCCCGGCCTATGCCGATTTATGAGTATCACTGCGGCGGATGCGGTCACGTGTTTGAGCATTTTCATCGTTCCAGCTCCGACGCCGCTCCCGCGCGCTGCCCGGCCTGTGATGGCCGGCAGGTCGAACGGAAGATGAGCGTCATATCGGCCCCGCCACAGGCCGGAGCCGCCAAGGGATGCCCAATGCCGGCGGCCGGTGCGTGCTCGGGTTGCTGTAACGCAGGGGGAACCTGCCCCCTGTAAGGCGCAGGAACCCGGGAGTCAATCACGTGGACCCCACGACCAGCAAGACCAACGCCGCAACCGCATCCACGGCTGCCCTCTTGAGTTGGGTGCTGCCCGGAGCAGGCCACATCTACGCCGGCCACAAGGCCCGGGGGATCATCATCCTTGCCGTCATCGCCGTCACGTTCTGGGGCGGCGTTGCCATCGGCGGCGTAAAGACGACGATCCAGCCGAAGGAGCGACGGGCGTGGTTCATGGCGCAAATGTGCACCGGCGCGCACGCCTTCGCTGTGCTCTCGCTCGCCAATCGCATTCCGAACAAGGAACGCTGGGAGTATTCTGAATACGTCGCGTACGCCCCCGTCGACGACATCGCGGTCGTTTATACCGGCGTCGCCGGCCTGCTGAATCTTCTCGTGATTCTCGACGTGCTCGGACGGCCGGCCCCCTCGCCGCAGACCGCCGATGCGAAGCGAACCGGCCCGCGGAGGGAGAAGACGTGACTGACTGGCTGAGCACCATCTTCCTTCATCCGCTCGAAATCGGCGGATGGCAGTGCGGCGTCCTCCTGTGGCCCCTGTGCCTGGCCGTCAGCATCATCTACAAAACGACCAAGTGCGGCACAGTGCGCGAAATCCCCCTCGCCAGTCTAATCCTGTGGGTCACGATCGTCGTCGGCATGTATGCAGTAGGTGCGGCGTTGCTGATTATCTACCGGATCGCCACCTGAGAAGCCCTGCAGGAACCTACGACTCGGTCTTGTCCACCTCGTCGAATTCGTCACCCCGGAACGTGCTGCCCAAATAGGTCCGGCGTACCTGCGGGTCGTTGATCAGGTCCCGCGGATTGCCCTGCTTGAGGACCCGACCTTCGAAGATGATGTAGCTGCGGTCCGTCACCGAGAGGGTCTCGCGCACATTGTGGTCGGTCAGCAGGATCGCGACCCCGTGCTCCTCGCGAAGCCGACGGATCTCTCGCTGCAACTCCTCGACGGCGATCGGGTCCACCCCACTGAACGGCTCATCCAACAGAACGAGCGTCGGGTTCGTCACCATCGCCCGGGCAATCTCCAGTTTTCGCCGCTCGCCACCGGAAAGGGTCCGCGCGTGCTGGTTCCGCTGGGTCGTCAGGCCAAACTGGTCCATCAGGGCCGCCGCCCGCTGTTTGCGCTCGCGACGGGAATACGTCTTAATCGTTTCGAGGATCGCCACGAGATTCTGCTCGACGGTCAAGCGCTGAAAGACGCTCGGCTCCTGAGACAGATAGCCCATGCCACGCTGCGCGCGCTTGTACATCGGCAGGCCTGTGATTTCTTCGCCGCGGAAGAATACCTGGCCCTCGTTGGGATCGATCATGCCGATCGTCATGCGGAAGCTCGTCGTCTTTCCAGCCCCGTTGCGGCCAAGCAGGCCCACGATTTCGGCTGGGTTGACCGTGTAGCTGACGCGATCAACGACCGTCCGACCGCTGTAGCGTTTGACCAGGCCCCGAGTTTCCAACAGGGGCTGTCCGTTGTTGCTCACTGACTGACTCACAGTTTTTTCCTATCGCTCCGTGGACAAGTTGTGAACAATCCCGCCACTGAGACTGAGTCTCTGCTCACCAGATGCCCCAGATGCCCGCAAGAAACGGCACCGAGAACGCCCAATCCGCCGGCAAACCGCCATATTGACGTAAGCTACTGCCATAAAGCCACTTACGATAACGCCACACAAGCCGTTTTTAGCGCGAATCCTCTGTTCTGCCAGATGCCATTCACGCTCCTGGTTTCAAAGAATTCCTCGGCTTCAGCGAAAACCGCACCATCTGTGGATAACCCATTCCGAGGCCGAGAAATCGCCCACCGTGCGATCGTCAAACCCGCGCCAGATTAACGTATCCATCGCATCTTCCCAACGTTGGGAATATACGGGAAACGCTGCATACCCGGAACTCTCAGCCCGCTCGGCCAGTACACGAAGAAGGCCTTGCCCGTCAACTGATCCTCCGGGACTGTCCCCATCTGATAGGCCTCGCCCCGCGGGATGAGATGCGGTCCAAGCTCCCACCAGAGCCGCGAGTCCTTGCTCTGCGGGCTGTTGTCGCCGAGCATGAAATACTCACCCTGTCGCAACAGAATGGGGTTGCGTTCCGTGCCCCACCCCGGCGAGAGTGCCCCGTTGCCCTGGCCACCGCTGCTGTCAACCGCCCAGGGATTGTGGGCACCCTTGATACGATCGCTGGTGTACTCGGCGCCCAACCGAACATCCGTGTAGTGAACGTCCCGCTCGACCACCAGATGGCGCAGCTCCAGAATCGTCCGTTCCGCGTCCAGCTCGGCGATGGGGTCAGCCGCATCGGCCTGGCCGGCCGGCACCGACCGCCGCATCCGCAGCGCGGCGACATTCGGCGTATAGGTGCTGTCATCGGTCGCGATGATCTCGACGCCGTCCAGCGTGACCGATGCGCGATAGTCCACGTTAGCCAGTGCAATCTCGACCGGCACGCCAGCCGAAAGCGGCACCTGCTTCTTGCCGATCGGCGTCACCATTGCCTTCGACTCGGCCGGGCGCGATTCCATCGTCAGGGATACCGTGCCAGCGCCGAAATCCAGCTCCGCCGTGAAGGCATCCGTGTATTTCCGAAGCCGCATTCGAAACCGGCCCGTCGCGGCCAACGGCGTGACCACGCATCGGACACGGCGGTCACGGACGATGGCGCCGTGAGCCAGCCGGCTCGTGGCACCGTCGAAGTTGTATGCATACACGTCCGCCGGGCTGTCGATCAACCCGATCGTTTCGAGCCCGCGATCCGGTCCGTTGAAGTGGACCCTCGGGCTGGAGGCGTCCCAGCCTGTATCCGCCTTGGACGACATAGGCTTCCAGCCGACCTTCTCGACCTGTCTGCGAGGCAAGTAATCCTGATTGAATACGGTGAACCACAGCGATTCCTGGGCACAGGTAATGTCTGCTGTCTTGCGTTGAATGCGCAGACACCGATCCAGTGCGGGCAGAACGTCACCCTGCAGCACAGCCAGTTCGCGGTTGATCTGCACGCGTTGCGGAAGCGCTTCATCATCGCGGAGCTGGCCGGCATCCACCTGCTGCTGCAGGAGCATGCGCTCATACTGCAGATGCCGGATGCGATCCAGCCCGGCGACGACCTCCGGATCCACCGCCTCTATCGGAGCCGTATAGATGTCGCCATCGACGATCTGCAACACCTCATCCGGAAGACCGACCAGTCGCTTGATGAAACTGGTCTTCCCGTCAGCGGGATCCTTGAAGACCGTCACGTCCCAACGCCGAGGCCCGAACCAGGCCCAACCGATATCGTACGGCCACTTCAAAACGAGAATGCGGTCTCCACCCTGCGGTGGGGTATTCTCGCGTGCCAGCACGTCATCAAGAAAACCGCAGTTCGGACACGCCGATTTCGGGGGGATGTCACTCTTGAGTTTGCCGTCCGGCGCGCGGCTCCGACCGTAGGCGTATTCGTAGCCACAATCGGTACAAGTGTGGACCACATGCTCGCCGTTGAGCGTGGCGGCCATGGAACCGGTCGGAATCACGAACGCCTCGACGACGAACGCGCGAAACACGAACGCCAGGATGAACGCCACCACGATCGATTCGATCGTATCGCGGATGCCCTCGGCCGTCTGGCCTGATACTTGCTCTGGTTTGTCGGACATACCGCGTGCCTCGGCGTTCATCGTCGCCCTTTCCTACGTACCGGCCGACCCCCGGTTCTGATCGAGCCGCACGAGCCTCCATCAGACGGGGGAACGCTCACCCTAGTTGGACCAGGCAAGCCGGTCAAGGTATCTCTCTGGCGACCGGTCAGGCGAGCGTTCCGCCCAGCGCGCGATAGGCGATATCGCGCCGGCAGTAGGCACCGTCGAACTGAATCCGATCGACGGCCGCATAAGCCAGCGTGCAGGCGCCGGCCAGCGTCTCGCCGCGAGCTGTGATGCCCAGCACGCGCCCGCCGGCCGTAACCACTTTGTCGCCAACGAGTTTCGTGCCAGCATGGAAGACGATCACGTCGTCACTGGTCGCCGCCGTGTCGAGCCCGAAAATCTCAATTCCCTTGCGGTACTCGCCCGGATAGCCGCCCGAGGCCATCACCACACAGACCGACGGCCGCGGATCCCACCGAAGCGTGATCTTGTCCAGTCGCCCATCGATCACGGCGTCGATCGCCTCCAGGAGGTCAGATTTCAGCCGGAACAGGATCGGCTGGGCCTCGGGATCGCCGAAGCGGCAGTTGAATTCGAGCACTTTCGGGCCGTTATGCGTCAGCATCAGGCCGACGTACAGCACGCCGCGGTACGGCGTGCCCTCGCGCTGCATCGCGTCGACCACTGGCACGAAGACCTGCCGCTCGACGAGCGAAAGCACCTCGTCTGTCACCACCGGCGTGGGGCTGTAGGCGCCCATCCCGCCGGTGTTCGGGCCGGTGTCGCCCTCGCCGATGGGCTTATGGTCCTGCGCGGATTCCATAATGTAGATATTGCGGCCATCGACGAACGCCAGAATCGACGCCTCCGGCCCAACGAGCCGCTCCTCGACAACGACGGTGTCGCCGGCGGCGCCGAATTCCCGCTTGCTCATGATCCGTTCGACGGCCAGAAGCGCGTCCGACGGCTCATCGCAGACGATCGCGCCTTTGCCCTTGGCCAGACCGGCAGCCTTGACGACCAGGCCGGCGTCGCGGGTCGCTATGTAACTTCTTGCATCGTCGTAGGATGTGAAGGTGCGCGACTCGGCGGTGGGCACGGCCCGTTGCCGCATGACGAGCTTGGCGAACGCCTTGTCGCCTTCAAGGGCGGCAGCCGCCTTGGGCGGACCGAACGCGCGGATGCCCTCGGCCTCGAACATATCGACCGCCCCGCTGCACAGCGGGTCTTCCGGCCCGACAATGGCCAGACCGATCTTCTCCTGTTTGGCGAACTTGCACAGCGCCGTCACGTCCTCCGCGGGGATGTTCACGTTCTCGGCCAACTTGGCCGTCCCCGCGTTGCCCGGGGCGCAGTAGATCCGCTTGACTGCCGAGGACTGCGAAAGTTTCCAGATGATTGCGTGTTCCCGTCCGCCGCCGCCGATGACCAGAACCTTCATGACGCTGCTGGCTCCTGTGGCTCAGGTTGGTGGTTCTCCGCCTACGCGGCCGGTATTGTAGCGACCCCGCCGCCATTTGCCGAGCGGCCTCCGAGGGTGGCACGCGGTGGAATCCGGTACACTATCAACTATGCACAACCATAGCGGCACGATCACGCGACTACGGACTGTTCGTTGGCTGATGCTCGCGACGGTGTTGTTGGCCCTCCTGAGCCTCTTGACCGCTTTCCCCCTCATGAACATCGAGGCATGCATGTCATGGCCATTGGGCCTTGCGGCGGTGATCGTATCGCTCACTGCCTTGGCGAGGACGTGGAGAGGACGCGCCGAACCACCTCAAAACGCCGGCGCGAGCAAGCCCGGGCCGACGGTAGCAATCTGCGTCGCACTGCTGCTTGGCAGCACGTTCTTGAATCTGATGGTGCTGGGTGTAACGAGAGATTCCTCGAAGAGCGCGATATCGGCCATACACCTCAGATCGTTGGGGCATTCCCTGGATCTGTATGCTGAGGAGTATGAGGCCTACCCGCCTCTGCTGGACGTGTTTACGACGCATGACCTGATGACGCGCAAAATGCTGCTCTCCCCGTTTGACCCGGACGCTGACGGTGATATATGGGGAAACAAGCTCACCTATTCGTCTTACGCCTACATGCCCGGCCTCGGCAAGCCTGTGTCAGACGCGGATCTCATCATCGCGTTCGAACGAAGCGCGTTCGTGATATGCGAGCCACGGCTTCGGGCACTCAAGGAACGGTGGGTGCTGTTCGGCGACGGACAAGTCAGACATTTGACCGACGACGAGTTTGCCGAAGCCATGCGGAAGGATAAAGAACGTCGGCAGAAGTTGGGATGGACAACTGCGACGCAGCCGACAACAGCTTCGTCAAGCCAGCCAAAGCTGCGACCTTGACCGTCGCTCGCCATTCGCATCGGGTCAGAGCGCATCTTGACGTTCGTGACTTGTAGACGATGCCAGCAAGCGACTGCCGCGGCGTGCCAAAGACACGGGCAAACCCTCCGGCCTGCGGCCTGTCCCGACGCTGCGTCGGGACCCATACCACCCGTCCTGGCTTGGTGCGCACCTGTTGCAGGTCATGTCATCGCCGCAAGCTGGGCGCGGCGCGCGTGGACGCATTCCTGGCGATCGGCCGCCATGTCGGCCTCACCGAGCAGCATGTCGCAACCCTCGACGAACATCTCGCGGGCGAAGGCCGAATCCCACACGCGGTC
>JAFGKA010000185.1 GCA_016928855.1 Phycisphaerae bacterium | reverse complement strand
CCGCACCTTGAGCGGTTCAAGGAAATCGACGCTTTGGCCCGATAGAACAATAGGTCTTCAGAGCGAGCGAGGGACGGCGCGCGCTTGTGTACTTGAGCGCAATCCGTTAGGATTTGAACGTCGAGCGAGGGGCGACGTCCGGGCAGACGTCGCCGGAAGGGGCTGCTGATTATGGCGCAGGGCGCACGGACGCGCCGCATCCCGCAAACGGATGCGGGCACGCCAACACGTGATTTTCACCCGCCGATTCACCTCGGAGCAGGTCAGTTTCTCGGCAAACGAGTCCATCTGGTCGGCATCGGGGGTTGTGGCATGCGCGGGACCGCGCGGATTTTGCTCCGCCGCGGCGCGAAGGTCAGCGGCTCGGATGCCAGTCCGTCAGACGCGACCGCCCGGCTGATCCAGGCCGGCGTGGCCGTCTCGATCGGCCAGCGCGCCGAGAACGTGCCCGAAGGCGTGGACGTCGTTGTCTATTCCGCGGCGATCAAGCCGGAGAACCCGGAACTCGTCGAAGCCCGGCGTCGTGGCTGTGAGACGATCAAATACGCCGAACTGCTCGGCCGGCTGATGCAGGGCCGCGATGGCATTGCCGTCGCTGGCACGCACGGCAAGAGCACCACGACGGCGATGACCGCCTTCATCCTGAAGCGGGCGCTGACGGAGCCTTCGTTCGTCATCGGGGCGATGGTCGAACAGCTTGGCGGCGGCAGCGGTGTCGGCGACGGCCCCCAGTTCGTCGTCGAGGCGTGTGAGTTCGATCGCTCGTTCCTCCATCTGGCTCCACGTTTCGGCACGATTCTCAATGTCGAAGAAGACCACCTCGACTATTACAGGGATCTTGCGGAGATCATCGAGGCGTTCGGCCAGTTCGCCCGGCTGGTCCCCGAGCATGGTGCTTTGATTGTCAACGGCGAGTGCAAGAATACGCTCGAGGCGGCTGAGCATGCGATGCTGGCGCCGATCGAGACGTTCGGCTTCGGGCCGGACATGACGTGGCGGGCCGTCGATCCGCGTGCCGAGTGCGGCTGTTATCACTTCAAGGTCGCGCACGAGGGCCGGGTCGTGGCCGAGACACATTTGCAGTTACCAGGAGAGCATCACGTGGGCAACGCCCTGGCGGCGATCGCGCTGTGCTCGCACAGTGGTGTGCCGATGGAGGTCATCGCTCGCCTGTTGCCGGAGTTCCGCGGGGCACAACGGCGGCTGACTCTGCGTGGCCGCGTCAATGACGTGACCGTCCTGGACGACTACGCGCATCATCCGACGGAGATTCGCGCGACGCTGGCCGGCGCCAGCGCGCGGTACAAACCTCGCCGCCTGTGGGTCGTGTTCCAGCCGCATCAGCATTCGCGGACACGGTTCCTGCTTGCGGATTTCGCCGCGAGTTTCGACTTGGCCGACCACGTGCTTGTGCCGGACATCTACTTTGTCCGCGACAGCGAGGCGGAACGCGATCTTGTGACGGCTCGCGACCTGGTCGAGCATATCCACCTGCAGCACGGGGATGCGGAATACGAGCCGGACTTCGCCCGCATCGTCGAGCGGCTGGCGAATTCGGTCGAGCCCGGCGATGTGGTTCTGACGATGGGCGCCGGCAACGTCTGGCGGGTCGCTGATGAGCTGGTGGCGCGACTCAGTGGCTCGGAGCCGATCGGTGAGTTCACCTTCGGTGCGACGGCAGGGAGTGTTCGATGCGCCAGTTGAGGCAGACGCCATGATGTGGATGGATCTGGCACCGATGTGCGCCGAGCATGTGCCGCTGGGGCCGCTGACCTGGTTCGGTCTCGGGGGCACGGCGCGGGTGCTCGCCACCGTCTCCACGCAGGCGCAGCTTCGCACCGTGCTGGCCCGGGCATGCGAGGTGGATCTTCCGGTCTATGTCCTCGGCGCGGGCGCGAACGTGCTCGTCGGCGATGGCGGCGTCGATGGCGTCGTAGTGCGGCTCAAGGGTGGGGACTTCGAACAGACACAGTGGGACGGCCCTCGGGTCGTCGCAGGGGCAGGAGTCGATATCGCATCCCTGACGTTGGCCGCCGTCCGGCGTGGGCTCGCCGGGCTGGAGTGCATGGCAGGGATTCCCGGAACGGCAGGGGGAACCGTGTGCATGAACGCCGGGGGGCGCTTCGGTGAGATCAAAGAAGCAGTTCGGCGCGTGTGGACCGTTCATCGGTCGGGATGCTGCCGCGAGTGGAATCAGGAGGAGGCGGAATTCGAGTATCGCCGAAGCGCCCTGACCGGTCACATCATCGAACGCGTGGCGTTCGAACTGGTGCCGGACGATCCGGGGCGGGTCATGCAACGGTATCGTGAGATCTGGGAGTACAAGAAACAATCGCAGCCTCTCGGACGCGGTAGCGCCGGGTGCGTCTTCAAGAACCCGCCCGGCGAATCGGCCGGCGCCTTGATCGACCGCGCCGGGCTCAAAGGGACGGCCGTCGGGGGGGCGACCGTTTCGGAAGCGCACGCGAACTTCATCGTGGTGCGGTCGTCAGCGACGGCGTCGGACATTATCGAGCTGATCGCGACGGTGCAGCAGCGAGTGGAAGAGGAGTTCGGCGTGACGCTTGAGCCGGAGGTTCAGATCTGGGGCGATTGCGGTCAGGCAGCGCGGTGGCAATCCCGCGAGGGCCTCGCATGTACCTGAGCCAATGGGACTGTCAGTGGGAGTACGGGCCATGAACCCGGATGCACGGATGCAGACACACGGCGGGACACTGCCAGAGACGCTGCCGGTGACGGGCGGCGCCCCGCATGCGAGTTGGACCGACGCTGATTGCGGTGGCGGTACATCGGCGGGCGGGACGCGGCCGTTGCGGATCACCGTGCTGCGCGGTGGACCCAGCGCGGAACGCGAGGTGAGCCTCAAGAGCGGTCGGGCCGTGGCCGCCGCGCTGCGGTTGCTCGGGCATCGCGTTTTCGAGGCCGATATCTCGCCGGCGGATCTGCGGGCGCTCGATGAACCGGCCGATGTCGTGTTTATTGCGCTGCACGGGACATTTGGTGAGGACGGTCAGCTCCAGGCCATTCTCGATGAGCGGGGAATTGCCTATTGCGGCTGCGGTGCGGAGGCCTCTGCGCTGGCGATGGACAAGGTGCAGACGAAGGCGCGATGCGTGGCCGCGGGCATCCCCACCCCGCGTTTCGACGTGGTCAGGCCGGGGCGATGGCGTCAGGCGTGTGCGAACTGGTCGCCGCCGGTGGTGGTCAAGCCCGTCGCCGAAGGCAGCAGTGTCGGCTGCATCATCGTGCGGGAGGCGGTTGACTTCATCCCGGCGGTCCAGTGCCTCGTGCAGAAGTACGGCCAGTGCCTTGTCGAGCAGTATGTGCGCGGCCTCGAGTTGACGGTCGGCGTGCTCGATGGTCAGGCGCTGCCGCCGATCTGGATTCGCACACCGCACATGTTCTATGACTACGACGCGAAATACAGCGACGACCGGACCGAATACCTCTTCGAGATTCCCCTGCCGCCGGCGGTGTTGCAGCGGGTCCGCGAGTTGAGCCTGCGGGCGTTCGCCGCGCTGGGGTGTCGGGATTTCGGTCGCGTGGACTGGATCGTGGACGCCGAGACCGGTGAGCCGTCGCTGCTCGAGATCAACACGATTCCGGGCTTTACCGACCATTCGCTGCTGCCCAAGGCGGCGGCCCAGGCGGGCGTCGGTTTTGCCGAACTGTGTCAGCGGCTGGTTCTGTTGGCGCTGCGTCGCTGCGTGGCGGCCGAGCGGGCGGCCGGGTAACGGACGGCGAGTTCGGCGAGTGGATGTCGAAGGATTATGGCGAAAAAGGCGAAGGATAAGCAGAAACCGCAGGACAAGAGCCCCGGCCTTTTCGTCCGCGTGAATGGGTGGGCGTCGGCGGCCGGTTCACGACTGACGCGCGCCCAATGGCTGACGGTGCTTGGCGTGATTGCGCTGGTGGCGGGCGTTCGCTGGGGCCTGGTCCGGCTCGAGGATCGCGTCCGCAGAATCGAGGCGTGCAATCCGAAGCCGCGCATCCAGTTGGTGGAACTGCCTAAGTGGGCGACCGACGAGGGCTGGGCGCCGCGGCTGACCGCCGCTGTGTCGATCGACGATACCTATGCATGGAACGACGAGGCTCTGCTCGACCGGGTGGCCGACGATTTCCGAGCGAGCGGCTGGGTCAAGGAGATCCGTGCGCTCCGCAAGCAGGGTGATGGCACGATCCAGGTGGCGTGCGATTTCTACCGGCCGGTCGGCATGGTGCAGACGCCGGAGGGCTATATTCCTGTCGATATCGAGGGCGTGCGGCTGCCGGAGGTCTATGATCGGTTGAGTCCCGGCTGGATCATGATCAGTGGCGTGACGGGGCCGCTGCCGCCGGTGGGCCAGCGCTGGGCGAGCGACGAGCTGCGCGCCGGCGTCGAGTTGACCGCATTGCTGTTCGACCAGCCGTGGGCTAGCGCGATCAGCGCGATCGACGTATCGAACTACGATCCCCAGCGCCGGGACGCACGGCGGCATCCGATCGTGCTGAAGACGAAGCAGGGGATGCAGATCCGATGGGGTTCGGCGCCGGGCGAAGAGATTGCCGAGCCGCTGCCCGCCGAGAAACTCCGCGTGATCGAGCAGCAGCTTCGTGCGGGAACCATGCGGGCCTGGATCGATGTGAGCGTGTTCAGCCACAAAGTGATCGGTCCGCAGGCGGGACACCCCGATCTTCTGCTGGCCGGCGGTGCCAATCGGTAACACGAGTGAGCGTCGGCCGAGGATCGCCGCATCGGGGTCGTTTGCCGGGGTAACCACGCATGCCGGAATGGATCCACCAGATTGACGAACTCTTTCGGTATCACGCGCCGGGCGGTGGGCTGCCGGTTCCGACATGGGTGGCCGTTGTCACCGTCGTACTCGGGCTGCTCCTGTCGCTGGCAGGGGCCCAGTTGGTGCGCACGGTATTCACGCTGGCGTTCCTCGGTGGCGGTGCCGCGGCCGGTGCCGTCGTGGCGGAGCGCTTCGACGTGTCCGTCATCGCGGGCATCGCGATCGGGGCGGTCATCCTCGGGATCATCGGATACCTGCTGTTCCGGTTGTGGATTGCCGGATTGACCGGCGTCGTGGCGGCGGTTGTGGCAGCGGTGGTCACGGCGGCGCCGCAACTGCCCGGGCTGTGGGAGGCCTTCGAATCGCATCGCACGCGAGGCGGGGCGCCGGCGGGCGAGTATCGTTTGCTGAGCGCCGAGCAGCAGCAGGCGAACGCGGATCTCGATCTCGTCGAATACGCTCAATTGTTTCTGGAATTTACGCGGACCCAACAGCCGGAACTCGTGCACCGCGCGATGTTCGTTGCGGCAGTCGCGCTGGTGCTCGGCATCATCATCGCTCTGCTCGTGCATCGCTGGGCGATGGTGCTGGGTACGATTGCGCTGGGCACCGTTCTGACGCTGGCAGGGGCGTGGTTATTGGCCTATCGCCATTGGCCCGCGCCGATCGACTGGTGTCGCGAGCAGCCACGATGGGCCCTGGGGGCACTGGGCGTGTGGCTCATCATTGCCATTGCGTGCCAGAGACGCGGATTCCGTAGCGTCGCGACAGCCGTGCAGGCCCCTCCTCCGCCGCAACAAAAGCCCGCCTGATGTGATCGCTAACCCAAGAGCCGGTACGGACTAGCCGATCTTCAGTTTCAGCAGGCTGTTTCGCCAGCTCATGGGGTAAGGCATGTACGAAGCACTTCGAGCATTCAATCTCTACGACGCGCTGAGCTGGATCAGTTCGCAGGATCCTGGCATTGGCATGGTGCTCGTGGGCGCCGGTCTGACGTTCTTTCTGTGTGGATGGCGTCTGCCGCGTTTTCTGCTCGGCCTCTCCTTGTCGATCGTGGGCCTGTTCCTGGCGGTGCTGCTGGCCCAGGGCGTACTGGACGGTGTTGTGCTGGCGGTCTGCGGCACGGCCTTGTGCGTGTTCCTTGCGGTTCGTGTCACGAGAGTGGCGATGGCGATCATGGCCGGCGGGTGGGGCGGCCTGTTAGCGATCTGGCTGCTGACACGGGTGAACGCGGACCCCGGCCTCACACTGATAGCCGGCGGGGTGGTTGCCGCGATTGTGGCGGCGGTCTCGCTGTCCTCGTTCCGGCCCGGCGTCGCGTTCGTCACCAGCGTGGAGGGGACGATTCTGATCCTGATTGGCTCGCTGATCGTTCTCTCGAGCCATGCCAGCATGTGGCCCTACATCCGCGAGGCCATCGGCAAGAATCCCGTCTTCCTCCCCTTCTGCCTGCTCGCCGGGACGATCAGCGGATACTATCTCCAGATCGCCGAGGTGCAGGAGAAGGAATCCGGCCTCGCCGGCACGTAGAACTCGGCCTCTCCTCTCTTCCGATACCGCATACGCCAGCGTTGCGCCCCCTGCGCGCGGACACTGGCCACGAAGGCCGCGAAGAGCGCGAAGGGAACATGAACCGCGAATGCATGCGAATGGACGCGAATGAATCGAAGACGCCCACGCCGTAGGTCGGGTCTCCTGACCACGGCTGTAGACATGTTGGCTTCCCTCCAAGTCAGTGCAGTCTTGCGCAGAAGGCAGTGAAACCCTTTCAGGGTTTGTGGG
>JAFGKA010000184.1 GCA_016928855.1 Phycisphaerae bacterium | reverse complement strand
TCTGGATGCCGTCGAGCGCCCGCGGAATGCTGACCTGGTCGTCGATATCCGCGGCGGTACAGCCCGTGCCCGTGATTTCATCGTAGCGCGCCGTGCTGTAAGCGATCCGCCCATCCGCCGTCACGATGGTGTTCTCGTAGATGACCCGTGCCAGATCGAACTCACTGCGGGCCTGTGACCGCCAAAGCCGCTCGCACAGATCCGAAACATGCGCTCCGGCCGCAACGAGTTCGGCCGCCGCATGCAGGCTCGACGCGGTCGTGTTCGGCAGCGAGAACCCGTGGGTGTCCGTGTGGATCCCCGCGTAGAGCAGCGAAGCGGCCTCCGGCGTGATGGTCCAGCCCATCGCCACCAGCAACCGGTACACCAGTTCCGACGTGCTGCTGGCTTCGGGCACGATCCAGTTGGCGGTACCGTAACCGGGATTGGCCACGTGGTGATCGATATTGATGACGGGCATCCCCCGCACCGCCAGCTCGGCTAGCGATGGATCGATCCCCGCCCGATCGATCCGGGCAGTGTCGAGCACAATTGCGGCATCGCAGGCAGCGACCTCCTCCGGCGTCGCCACGACGTGGGGAGTCGCTTCGAGCAGGAATCCGAGCCGCTGTGAGACCTGAGCAGGCCGATAGGTCACGCGGGCGCAGCGGCCGGCCGATTCCGCCGCCACCGCAAGTGCCAGCATCGAACCGAGACAATCACCATCCGGGCGCACATGGCCGGCGATGATCGGCGCCCGCACACCCAGGACCGCGGCCACCACCGCTTTCGGCGGCGTTGGCACAGCGTCTCCCGATAAAGCTCTGTTCACAAACGTCGTTGACATACCCCTACCGCAGGCAGGTGTGCCCTCGCCTCTCCACTACCCGGCACGATGCCGATTGCCCCACCACGAGCGGGGAATCAGGCCTCCTGCCCATCAGCCTCCGGTGCGGGTGCGACCTCCGGCACGGGTGCCACCTCTGGTGCCAGCGTGCCAGTGGCCGCCGCGTCCGCGGGGACCGATGCCGGCGCGCCAAGCGCCGATGCCGGCTTGGCCTCGGCCGGTTTGCCCTCGGGACGTTTCGGCGCGATCTTGCCCGGCGAGAGCACCATCGTCATCCGTCGTCCTTCGGTCCGTGGCGGCCGTTCGACCTTCACCGCCTCTCCCAGTTGATCGATGATCGCCTGGAAGATCACAATCCCTCGATCCTGATGAAACCGCTCACGTCCCCGGAAGAGCATCGTGAACTGCACCTTGTCACCCTGCTCGAAGAACTTGCACGCCCGGGCGACCTTGATTTCCTTATCCCGGGCATCGGTCTTGGGCGACATCCGCACCTCTTTGAGCTGCTGCTCGTGGTGCTTCTTCACTTTCTTCTTCTGTTGATATTTCCATTTGCCGTAATCCATGATACGACAAACAGGGGGACGCTCGTGCGGCGCCACCTCTACCAGATCCAGGCCCGCTTCGCGAGCACGTCGCAACGCTTCGTCGGTTGAGATGATTCCCACCTGCACGTTCTCGTGATCCACCAGACGAATGGGCGACAACCGGATCTGCTCGTTACAGCGCAACTCTTGGGCGATGACCGATCACCTGCCTTTCTACGAGGAGAGCGTTCGAGTCCGTACCTCCTCCTGGCAGCGTCCGATGAACTCCGCCAGGGCGAAAGTACCCAGTGTTTTTCCGTCACGGTCATTCACATTGACCGTTCCGGCTTGTGCTTCCTGTTCACCGACGACAACGATGTAGGGCACCTTCTGCTGACGCGCGGCGTGCTTCTTCGGCCCGATCTTCTCGGCCGAGACATCCAGCTCACTCCGCAACCCGGCGTCACACAATTGCCCATGCACCTGCTGCGCATACTCTGCGCTCTTTTCGCTGATCGAAAGCACAGCGACCTGAACCGGCGCCAGCCACAGCGGAAACGCGCCGGCAAAATGCTCGATGAGAATCGCGACAAATCGCTCGAAGCTGCCGAACGGCGCCCGGTGGATCATCACCGGCCGGTGCGGCGCGTTGTCACTGCCCACATATTCAAGGCCAAACCGCTCCGGCAGATTATAGTCTACCTGAACGGTCCCCAGTTGCCACTCCCGGCCAATGCAATCCCGCACGACAAAGTCGATCTTGGGACCGTAGAACGCCGCCTCGCCCGCCTCTTCGCTGAACCGCAGGCCGCTGTTGCGGGCGGCCGACCGGACGGCCTCTTCGGCCTGGGCCCAGACGGCGTCCCCGCCGATGTACTTGTCGCTGGCCGGATCCCGCAGCCCGAGCCGCACCCGGTAGTCCTTGAGCCCCAGCGTCTCCAGGGCCAGGCGGACGAGCCGCAGGCACCCGTCCAACTCCTGCGGGAGCTGCTCCGGCGTGCAGAAAATGTGGGCGTCGTCCTGGGTGAAGCCGCGGACCCGCGTCATCCCCGCCAGTTCGCCCGACTGCTCGTACCGGTAGACCGTGCCGAACTCCGCGAACCGGACCGGCAGGTCACGGTAGCTGTGCGGGTCCGACTGGAAGATCTTGATGTGGTGCGGGCAGTTCATCGGCTTGAGCAGAAGCTCCTCGCCGTCGGGCATCCGAATCGGCGCGAACTGCGAATCCTTGTAGTACGGGTAGTGCCCGCTGGTACGATAAAGATCCAGGCGGCCCACGTGCGGACAGTACACCGGCTTGTAGCCCTGCTTGACCAGCTCACCAAGGATGAACTCCTCGAGCTGCTTGCGCAGAACCGCGCCCTTGGGCTTCCAGAGCACCATGCCCGGCCCGACCTGCGGGTCGATGACGTAGAGTCCAAGCTCGGTTCCGATGCGCCGGTGGTCGCGCTTCTTGGCTTCCTCCAACTGATCGAGGTACGCCTTGAGCGCCTTCTTGTCCGGCCACGTTGTGCCGTAGACGCGCTGAAGCTGCTTCTCGCTCGGGTCGCCGCGATAGAAGGCGCCGCTGACCTGCATGATCTTGAATGCGCCGATCCGCCCGGTGCTGGGCACATGCGGTCCGCGGCACAGGTCTTCGAAATCGGCCCCCGGCTGCGTCCCGGTCACGTAAAAGCTCAGGCAATCCCCGTCGGCTCGCTCCGCGTTATCGACCTTGTAGCGGTTACCCTCGGCCTGCAGCTTCGGCATCGCGTCGGCCCGCGACAGGTCCACGCGCGTGAAGGGCTTGTCCTCGCGGACAATCGCTTCCATCGCCTTTTCGATCGCTTCAAAATCGTCCGGTGTCAGCGGCCGGTCGAGATCAATGTCGTAGTAGAAGCCGTTCTCGACCGCGGGGCCGTAGACCAGCTTTGTGTTCGGGAAGAGTCGGCAGATCGCCTCGGCCATGACGTGCGCACAGCTATGGCGCATCACCGCCATCGCGCGATCGTCGTCCGCCTTCGGCGTCAGCAGCTCGATGCCACAATTGCCGTGAAGCGGTTGATTCAGATCCACTGTCTCGCCGTTGACCACCGCGGCAATCGCCACCTTCGCGAGTCGCGGACCGATCTGCGCGGCGACATCCCCTGCCGTAGCACCCTCGGCCACGGAGAGCTGCGAGCCGTCTGGAAGAGTTACCGTGAGCATAAGTACCTTACGTTCTGAGCCCTACAACGAAACAGCGGCACTCGATCCTCGCCGCGCACCGGCTCGTTGGATCGAGTGTATCTCGATCAACAAGCCATTCATGCAATCGTGCGCGTCACGGATCTCATGCCGCCGGTGATACCACTATTCGTGTTGCCCAGGCGCCGGCGTCGAAAAGCCGTCGAAGCCTTCTCCGCCACGTCCACCTGTAAAAGCATACCGAACCCGGTCCGCCGGCGTCAAGGCGGCCGCTCTGGCCGAAATCAGGCCAACCCGGTGGCCTCCGGCTCGATCAGGACGAGAAACTCGCGGTTGCCGGCCTGGCCGAGGATCGGGCTGTCGGTCTGGCCGCGGACTACGACCCCCCGGCCGGCGAGGTCGGCCAAAGTGGCGTCGAGAACGTCATTGGCTGCGGCCGGATCCAGCACCCCACCGTGGAGCCGCTCGCGGGCGACCTCGTAGTGGGGCTTGACCAGGGTCACAATCCGCCCGCCGGGCCGCAAGCGGGCGGCGGCCGCTGGCACGATATACCGCTGCTGCGTCCACGCCACGTCAATCACGACCAGATCCACCGGCTCCGGCAGGGGGGCATGCAGGGCGTTGGTCCGCTCCATCACGACCACGCGGCCGTCGCGACGCAGGCGATAGTCCAGGGCCCCGTAGCCGGTGTCGATGGCATAGACCCGCTCCGCGCCCCGCTGCAGCAGGCAGTCCGTAAAACCCCCGACATTACAGCCGAAATCCGCACAAACCCACCCCGCCGGCGCGAGGCCAAACGCATCCAGCGCCGCGGCCAGCTTGAGCCCCCCACGGGACACGTATGGACAACCCTCTTCGCTCATCGTACTCCGCGCAGCAAAAGGGCCGAGCCAGGACACTCGGCCGCTTTCTCATACGTTATACCGGTGCACGCCCCGACGGCCAGAGGCGCCGCCAAGCCGGGGTCAGTCGCGCGCAGGTTACTTGCCCGCAACCGCGTTGAGCCGCCGCTGCAACCGCGATTTCTTCCGCGCCGCGGTGTTCTTGTGGAATGTGCCCTTGGCGGCCACCTTGTCAATCTTCTTGATGGCCGCGCGAAGCTCAGTCGTCGCGGCATCTGTGTCACGCGACTTGATCGCGTCAGCGACCTTACGCACCTGGAGCTTGACGTCTTTGAGCCGACGACGGTTCAGGACCTTCCGCTTGGCGTTCTGACGGATACGCTTCTTGGCAGACAGCGAGTGTGCCACGGAACTCGTTCTCCTGGTTCGCCCCGTGAGTGGGGCGCTAAACTCTTACCCACAAAGCCATTACGGCTCCGCCGGGGCCCGGAACCCCGGCGCCAGAGCCTACACAGAATCGGGTAGTCTACCGTTTCTTGCGAAGGTTGTCCATCCTGGCCCGGACATCCTTGAAGTTGTAGTCCCATTCGAGCAGCCGGCCGTAGACCTTCATCGCCTCGTCCGTCTGGCCGGCCGACTCGTGCGTGCGTCCGAGCCAGTAGCTGAGATCCTTGCTGGTGGCGTCGCCCTGCAGTTCGTAACGTTCGAGGGCCTCGGACAGCACGCCGAAAGCCTGGTCGAAGTAGCCCTTTTCAAAGAAGCAACGGCCAATGTAGTAGCTGCACAGCGTGCGGTTCTTCGGATCGCTGCGCGCCTCCTGGAAGACCGGAATCGCTTCATCGAAGTTGCGTGCCTTGAACAGCCGCTTGCCATATTCGAACCGAATCCGCAGATCCGTCGGATATTCCTGAACGCGTTCGCGGAACGTGCGCAGCTCGAACTTGAGCTGCTCACGGAACTGCGCCTTGGCCGCTTCGCGGTCGCCGCTGGCCACGATCTGGCGGCTCTGCCGGTTGAGTTGCCGGATGCGAATGTCGTCCGCCCGCATCTTCATGCGGTAGTTGTCCGTCTTGCGGTAGGCCTTCAACAGGGTGTCGATCGCTTCAGTTTCGTACTTCTCATCCTCTCGCTTGCAGAGCAAGTCCACAAGAGTAAAAACCTTGGCGGAAACCTCCGGATTCGCCGCCAGCTCCGCCCGCGCCTTCGCGACCAGCTCGTCCAGACGATCGTCCGCCTGAAACACCCGTTCCGTATCGCGGATATCCCGCTGCGTTTCGCCGTCGCGCACGGATTCGCGGAAGCTGCCGGCGGTCTGGTACTGCCCCTTCAGAATCGTCAGCCGCGTCGCGAGATCGGTCTGCTCCTTGCCCAGGTTCAGATTGTTCGCGTCCACCTGCCGTAGATGCATCATAGCCCGCACGGCGCGCTCGTAGGCCTCGACACCCATCGCCATGTCTTTCCGCTCAGCGTGCCGCTCGCCAACTTCCGCATACGTATCGCTCAGCAGGCGGAATCGACTGGGACTGGGCTTCTTCTCGGCCACGGCGGCATCCAGGAAGACCGGCCCGGCCCACATCACCGTCTCGTCGTAGAGGGCCTTGGCGGCGTTTCGGAACAGCGCTTCGAGATAATCCGCGTTCTTCGGATCCTTCGCCATGAGGAACTCGGCGTTGAGCATCGCCTTGTGGGGATCCTTGCCGCCGGTCGGCCGCTTCATCGCTTCGATCCGCCCCGGCTTCTTTCCGCCGGACGCGGCGCGAAACAGCGCCGTGGCCAGGAGCGGCTTATGCCCTTCCTCAACGGCAGTCGGCCAGCGGTCCAGCCCGTTAATGAAGCACTCGATCGCATAGTCGTAGTTGCGCGTATCGAGCACCTGCTTGGCGCGCGAGAACCACTGCCGGGCCGCCGCTTTGTCGGCCTCGGTTACGGGGCGTGGGCCTTCCTGTTCCTGGGCATTGTCAGCAGCCATGTTGCGCTTTCGATCTCACCACGAACGCTCGGAATACTCGCTCATCGGCGTGAAACGCCAAAATCGGATGCCGCGTCTGGTTGGCCGGCAGGCAAGTGACACTGCACCCCTTACCTCTTGAGGCACAACCAGTTAAAATAATACAGATCGGCCGGCCGTGTGTCCAGCGGACGGGGCAGGAAGCTGGATTTCCAGCGTGTGGCGCTATAGAGCGTGCCATCCGCCCCGTTTGCCGATACAATAGTCGCGACGGATGTGCAACAAGCCTTCTGACGGCCGCGAGGGTGTGACTGTGAAGCTATCGTTGGTAACCTACCCGGATACGCGACTCCGCGAGACCTGCTCGCCCGTGGAATCATTCAACGGCGAGCTGCGCGAACTGACCGACGCGATGCTCCAGTTCATGATCGAGCGTAACGGCGTCGGCTTGGCCGGCCCGCAGGTGGGGGTTATTAAGCGTCTTTTTGTCTGCAATATTACCGGTGAGCCCGACGACAATCAGGTTTACATCAATCCGGAGCTGGTCGACCTCGTCGGCGCCGCGGAAGGCGAAGAGGGCTGTCTGTCGATCCCCGGCATCAACGTCCCCGTCCGCCGGGCCGAACGAGCCACGATCCGCGCCTACGACGTCGAAGGCAACCCCATCGAGCACACCGCAGAGGGGCTTCTTGCCCGCGTCTGGC
>JAFGKA010000023.1 GCA_016928855.1 Phycisphaerae bacterium | reverse complement strand
GTGCCGGCGGCGTAGGCGGCACGAAGCACCTGGAACGGGCTGTTGCCGAAACGAGCGAGTTGTTCGGCGTCCAGGACGAAGGCCCGTGTGTAGGCCCGCTGGCCGCCGCGTCCCGTCGGCTCGGCGCCGGCGTAGCGGCTGTGCAGGATACAGAAACGGCCACTCTGCAGCGGATAGAACGAGATCCCGACGGGCTCGGGCCCTTCGTCGCACAATCCGTCGCCCGAGGGGGCATGTGTGACGATTTCACTGGATTCCTTTGCCCGCAATCCGCGGCTGGCCGCGACGACGCGGTAGCCTTGCCCCATTGGGGTACGAATGCACGTGAAGATCGCCTGATCGATTCCGACGACCTTCGCACCGTCCGCACTACGGCTCGCGACGGCGTTCAGTCGGCCTGAATTCGACCCAGAATCCATTCAAAGGGCTCCATGATGCCGCGCGGTGCGGCATGCAACGGCATCGGAATCACCTGTCCATTGTCGGATGTGGCGAAGCCCAGGGCGCCAACCGTGCTCGCGGCGAAGAACTCCACATTCTGGAATCGGCTGTCGCAGAGGTTCCACAGTCGGTTGAGGTTCGTCTGCGCGAAGACGCGCGGGTTGTCGAAACACTCGGGGCAATAGTCCGCTTTGCACAACACGACGGCGATGGGGTTCTTCGCTCTGGCGCCGCGGCCAATCGCAAACGCCTTGTCCACGTAGCTCATCAGCTTCAGCGCGAAGTAGTCCGGATGCGGCGAACCGGACGCGGCCACCGCTGCGTCAATCAGGAGCAACGCGCCCATGCTCTTCGAGAGCAGGCCCGTGATGGCACGATACGTCTGCGGTGTCTCGATTTCCTCGGCGAGTGCCTCGCCGGCCATGTCCGGCAGCAGCAGATCGAACCATTCCTCATCAAGCTCTCTCTGGCGGCGGACCTGATAATAGGCCCATTTCCAATGGTCCACCTCAAGCGGCGTCTTCGGCGGGAATTGCCGTGCGCTCATGTAGGCGATAACCGCCTGCTGCAGGTTGACCGAATAGGCCCCCTTCGGGATCGCTTCCAGACCGCCAGCCCGTTTCGAGAGCATGTCGAGGAGAAACCCGAGGTAGACGGTCTTGCCGACGTTGGACTCACCGAGAATGGTGATGATCCTCGGTTCACGCTGCTGCTCGATGGCCTCGTTGATCAGCGTCATCGGGGCGCCGCAGGCGCAGCAGACAACCGCATCGGCCTGGTTGACCCGGTCGCAGATGAGGCATTGGCCGCTGGCGAGGAACGAGGGTGTCGACAACGTACTCATTGGCTTACTCCACGTTGCCCAGCCACGAAGCGTCATTGAGACTCATGGCACATCGAAGACCCACATTGTGCAGCCGCCCCAGCGCGATATGACCCGTTCGGAACAGGCCGGTCGCCTGATTCTCGAAATACGTGTCAAATGCGCCGCCGCGGGTACCCTTAAGCTCCATTTCCGCGAGAATCGGCGCTCCCTCGTCCGAGGTAAGTGAGAAATCGCCGTCCACCCATTCCCAGACGTTGCCGATCAGCCCCAGTACGCCGTTCGGCGCCACGCCCTCGCGCAGTGCATCGACCGCTACGGTGGTGCCGATGCCCGAGGACCAGATGTTGCATCGGGTGCGGTTCATCGCGTCGCCCCATGGGAAACGCCGCAGAATGTCGGTGTCGCTCTTAATGCGCCACGTCGCGGCCATCTGCCATTCGGCTTCGGTGGGCAGTCGCTGGCCGATCCACTTGGCGAACGCAACCGCCTCGTACCAACTGATGCCCACGACGGGATGGTTGGCCAATCGCTGATCGTGTCGGCCTTCGCGCCAGAATCGCGGTCCAGGTTTCTCTGTCTGGTCGCGCAGATCGATCAAGTGTGGCCAGATCGACTTCGGCCAGAGCTCGAGATCCTCGTACGCGCCGGCATCCACGAACTTCTGGAACCGAACGTTCGTCACGGGATGGATATCCAGGAGGAAGGGGTCGACCTCCAAGTCGATCTCCGGCGAACCCGGGGCGCCGCTGAGCGTCCGCGGGAACGTGGCCCGCCCGGCCGGAACGAGCGCCATCTGGTCTTCCAGTCGGGCGGCTGCCTGCTCCCATCGCTTGTGGCCGTCCGGGTGGTTCTGGTATTTCTGCCGTTCGCGGAGAATGACGTTGAAACGTTCCTGCTGCCACAGGGCCGTGAGGGGATCCGCCGAGAGTTCCTCTCGCGGAGCCGGCACGAATGAATCCTCAGGCCGGTTTCGCGGTGGAGGCGAAGACGACGCCTCTTTCCGCGATGCCTTCTTTGCGAACAGCCTCAGTGCCATAACTATGGCCTCTCCTCACTGTCGGTGGTCCGCGGCGTTCGAGGCGGCGGGCCGGAATCGTCACACGCCCATGGCGCGCCGCTTGGCGTCCCGCCGCATCTTCAATACGGCCGGATCGGTTTCGTTCTCGTCCTCAGGAGCGGCGTCGGGAGCCGTTGCCGGACCAGCCACCAACGCACCTTCGAGCTCCTCCTGAAGGGCCACCAGGTCCTTGCAGTAGGAGTTGACCTTCTCGAACACGGTGCTGACGACCTGCTCGCGATGTGAGGCCTCCTGTTCCCGGAGAAACACACTCTGCTCCCGGGCCGCGGCCTGTTCCTCGCGACGCTTAGTGCTGTCGGCCTGGGCCGCCAGCTCCTTCTCCTGGTTTCCCAGCGTCTCAGCGAGCGCGCGCAGCCGCTGCTCCTCGCCGCCGAGATGCTTCTCCTTCTCGGCGAGCGTGTTCGCGGTTATTTCCAACTCCGCGGTGGTGCTCGCGAGATTTTGCTCCTGCCGTGTGAGCTGTTCGGACCTCGCGTTGAGGTCCTTTTCTCGCTCGTCGAGCATTTTCTGCGTTTCGCCGAGGACCTTCTCCTGTTCGGCCAGGGCGGTCGCACGTCCCTTCAGCTTCTCCTCGTGTTTGCGCAACGCGCCAAACACATCGTCCAGTTCGCTCGACAGGCCTCCAGTGCCGATGGTTGCCGAGTTGGCCCCTTCGATCTGTTCGCTCATGGTGGTCACCTGTTCCTCACCGTTGAGTTTCCCCGGGCGCGATCAAAGCGCATGCGCCAGCGTTGACACCGGCGGGGTGCGGCGCGGGACGCTCGGCGGAGGCGCGCCCATCGCCCGACCAGTTTTCATCGGTAGTTGGGAACCGAGACTTTGCGTCGCCGGCGGAAACTGGTAGTTCGGTGTCGGTTATCCGGACGTTGGGCCCGGCGAGACCTTCGGCACAGCCGATCCGGGGCGAGATGGCGCCGGACGCTGCTGTTCGGCCGCTGGGTCTGGCAAGGGACCATACGGTATGGTAGGATTCGGCCCACGAGCGTACATGCGTGTAGGATTCCCGTTGGAGTGCCCATGGCAACGATTCAGCCGCAGCCGAGAATAAAGAAGGAAATCAGCGAACTCTCAGCCCTGTTCGAGATCAGCCAGGTGCTCGATCGGAGTCTGGAACTCCGCGATGTGGCCGAGCCCGTGTTGGACGTGCTGGCCGAGCACCTGGGCATGTCTCACGGTACACTGACTCTGGTCAACCGGGAGACCGGCGAAATTGCGATCGAGGCGGCGCACGGACTCTCGGCGTCGCAACGCGAGCGGGGACGCTACCATCCGGGGGAGGGCGTGACCGGCAAGGTTGTGGAGACCGGCCAGGCCGTCGTCGTGCCGCGCATTTCGGACGAGGCGGAGTTCTTGGATCGAACCGGCGCCCGCAAGCAGCTTCGCAAGGAGGATGTCTCGTTCATCTGCGTGCCGATCAAGCTCGAGAACCGGGTGATCGGCGCGCTGAGCGTGGACCGCTTGTTCGGCGACAGCGTCTCCTTGAGCGAGGACGTCCGTCTTCTCTCCATCGTCGCGTCGCTGGTTGCACAGGCGGTGCGGTTGCGGCAGCGCGTGCAGGAGGAGCGCGCGCGGCTGATGGAGGACAATACGCGGCTGCGCGACGAACTCAAGGATCGCTTCCGCCCGGACAACATCGTCGGCAACTCCAAACCGATGCAGGCCGTATACGACTTGATCGGGCAGGTCTGCCGGAGCGACACGACCGTCCTGATTCGCGGCGAGAGCGGCACGGGCAAGGAACTGGTTGCGCATGCGGTCCACTACAACAGTCGCCGGGCGGCTAAGCCATTCGTCAAGGTGAATTGTGCGGCCTTGCCCGAGTCCATTGTCGAGAGCGAACTGTTCGGGCACGAGAGGGGCGCGTTTACGGGCGCCATCAATGCGAGAAAGGGGCGTTTTGAACTGGCGCATGGTGGCACGATCTTTCTGGACGAGATTGGAGATCTGACGGCTGCGACGCAGATCAAGCTGCTGCGAGTGCTGCAGGAGCGGGAGTTCGAGCGAGTCGGGAGCGTTGAGACACTCAAGGTGGACGTGCGGGTGATCGCGGCCACCAATCGTGATCTCGAGGCGATGATCGAGGAGGGAACGTTTCGCCAGGATCTCTACTACCGCCTCAATGTGTTTCCCATCCACGTGCCGCCGCTGCGCGAGCGACGGGAGGACATCTTGCTGCTGGCGGACTTCTTCGCGGAGAAATACGGCAAGGCGAACCAGAAGCCAGTGCGACGCATCTCGACTCCGGCGATCGATATGCTGATGAGCTATCATTGGCCGGGGAATGTGCGGGAGCTGGAAAACTGTATCGAGCGGGCGGTGCTCCTGAGCGAGGATGATGTGGTGCACGGTCATCTTCTGCCGCCGACATTGCAGACGGCTGAAGCCAGTAACACGGCGTACAGCGGCATGCTGCAGACCACGCTGGACACCGTCGAGTGTGAGTTGATCATCGAGGCGCTCAAGTCGGCCCGCGGCAACAAGGCCAAGGCTGCCCGGGCGCTCGGCATTTCGGAGCGGTTGATGGGTCTGCGCGTGCAAAAACACGGCATCGACCCGAGGCGATTCCGTACGCCCGGATAGCCAGGCGGTGCGGCGGGTAGCCTGACCCGAGGCGACGCCGCGGCAGGTTTCGTTCCGATTTCATACCTGTGCGTAGGAAGCCGAGGCACGCGCGCCGGCTCCCCTTGGGCGCATATCGATTGTAATAGCCGTAAAACACATCGGTTGCGCGATTCTTGCGGGCTCGATTGAGTTTGGCACGCGCGCTGCTATGGACCTGGCGCGGACATGGACGGTCTGCGACGCATTCGCGCGGCGAGTGTGCTCGGGGCCGGATCCGTATTCGGCAACCATTGTGGCTCATGAGAAAGGCGAACGATGATCGGAAGATGTGCACTCGGCTGCGGGGTGGCTCTCGGTACGGTGTTGTTCCTCGGCGCAAGCTCCGCGCTGGCTGCGGGGGGTTCACCGGAGGCCGTGACTGTGGATTCCGGTGCGACGGCGTGGATGCTGACATCGACGGCGCTGGTGTTGCTGATGGTTCCGGGGCTGGCGATGTTCTACGGCGGACTCGTTCGCAGCAAGAACGTCATCGGCACGATGATGCACAGCTTTACGGCGATGGGCATCATGGGCGTGCTGTGGGTGACGATCAGCTACGCGATGTGCTTTGGCGATGGCGTGCTGGGCGGGTGGTTCGGGTGGAACCCGGACTACGTGCTGCTTCGCGGGATCGATGACACTATCATGCCCGATTTCCACATCCCGGAATATGTCTTCGCGATGTTCCAGGGTAAGTTTGCGATTATCACGCCGGCGCTGATTGCCGGTGCGTTTGCCGAACGCGTTCGGTTTCGCAGCTACTGTATCTTCATCGCGGTCTGGGGCCTGCTGGTCTACAACCCGTTGTGCCACTGGGTTTGGGCGGCGGATGGGTTTCTCTTCAAGATGGGGGCGATCGATTTCGCGGGTGGCACGGTTGTACATATCTCGTCGGGGATCAGCGGTCTCGTCGCGGCGCTGTACCTCGGTGCGCGGCGCGGCTACCCGGCGTCAGCGATGCATCCGAACAACCTCGTGATGACGTTGATGGGTGCCGGGTTGTTGTGGGTCGGTTGGTTCGGCTTCAACGCGGGCAGCAGCGTGCAGAGTGGGCTGGCTACCGCGCAGGCGCTGACGGCGACCCAAGCGGCGGCCGCCGCCGGAGCGCTGATGTGGATCCTGTTGGAGGGCTGGCATCAGGGCAAGGCGACCGCGCTCGGTTTTGCGAGCGGGATCCTCGCGGGTCTCGTGGCGGTCACGCCGGCGGCCGGGGTCGTACGGCCGGGCGGCGCGATGGCGCTTGGGGCGATCGCGGCGTGTGTCTGCTACGGCGCGATTCTCCTGAAGAACCGGCTGGGCTACGACGACAGCCTCGACGCGTTCGGTGTGCACGGCGTGGGCGGCACGGTCGGTGCGATTCTGCTGGTGTTCTTCATGCGGGATGGGTTTTCGACGCATCAGTTCGTCGTGCAGCTTCAGGCGGCGGGCGTCGCGATGGCGTACGCGGCGGTTCTGACGCTCGTGATCGTCATCGTGGTGGACAAGGTGTTCGGCCTGCGGGCATCGGCCGAGGCGGAGATGGCGGGGTTGGACCATGTGTATCACGGCGAGCGCGGCTACGGCCTGCTCAACGCCAACTGACGAGGAGCATCATGAAACTGATTACGGCGATCATCCGAGAGAACGTTCTGGATCGTGTCCGCGAGAAGCTGCTCGCGGCTGAAATCTACCGCATCACGGTGACACGGGTATCGGGGCGCGGCCAACAGATGAGCGAGGAGATCTATCGCGGCCAGCGGGTCGTGCCGGGACTGAATCCGAAAATGCGGCTGGACATCGCCTGCAATGACGAGTTTGTCGAGCCGTGCGTCAACGCGATCCTGGAAGGCGCCCGGACCGACGGTGGGCGCGTTGGTGATGGAAAGATTCTGATTACGCCGCTGGAGGATATCATCCGAATTCGCACCGGTGAACGCGGCGGCAAGGCGATCTGAGCGTGGCCGTGTGGATCCTGCAACATGTCGAGACCGAGGGCTCGGGTACGCTGGGCGAGTTCCTCGCGGTGGAGGGGACCGAGTGGCGGACGGTGCGCCTGCATTGCGGCGACGCGCTGCCGACAAACGTGGGCGCCGGCGATGCGGTCATCGCGATGGGCGGTCCGATGAATGTGGATGAGGAGGACCGCTACCCGTTTCTGGCGGCGGAGAAGGCGTTCCTTCGGCGGGTGATCGAGGCGGATGTGCCGGTGCTTGGCGTCTGCCTCGGGGCTCAGTTGATCGCGAGGGCGTGCGGGGCGGCAGTCACGCGCTCGCCGGTGGAGGAAGTCGGCTGGGGCGAGGTCGCGTTGACCGATGCCGGCCGGGCGGATGCGCTGTTCGAGGGAATTTCGTCGCCGCTGCCGGTGTTTCAGTGGCACGGTGACATGTTCGATTTGCCGGTTGGCGGCACGCTCCTGGCGACCGGAACGGCATGCCCGCATCAGGCCTTCCGCGTGCGCCGGGCATGGGGTCTGCAATTTCACATCGAAGCGACTCGCGACATGATCGCCGACTGGTTCCCGGACGCACCGGAGCGGGCCGGGTATCTTCAGTGTTTCGATCGGTTGGAGGGCGAGCTGGATGCCCAGGCGCGCCGCATCTACACACACTTCGTCGGGCATGTTCGTCAGCGGTAGGGGCGACTCGCGGTGCTCGCGCATTGCGGGCCAACAGAGGAAAGCCTTCACCACGATGATCGCGAAGAAGCGACATGCGAAGACTACAGAGCCGTAACGCCACCGTGACACCACGAGGGGGTGCGGTCGGTATACGGGTCGGCGATTGTTCCGGGTGGAGCTTCTGTTGTGGGGTGCGTCTTTGCCTGCCGTGTTTCGTTGTTCCTTTCTGTTGCCTTTCGCTGGGTTGTTAATGGATCGAGGTCAATGGCTGCAGCGCCACCTTGGAGCTGCGACGGTGAGTACGCGCTTTACCTCGTGTCGGCTAACGCTCGACGAAACCCGCAAGCGGGGGGCCCGGCCGGCATCTTCCCCGTGTCCGCATGTATATCACAAGCGCTGATCCGTTCGCGCTGGCGTGAACGGAGCACCGTGGTCGGCGGCGTGCGTCCAGTGCCACTGGTCCCGACATCACGACGGGACCCGCAGGGTGCCACTGGTCCCGACGGATGTCGGGACCCGCCAGTGTGGCTTCCACGCGTGCGCGGGGATGGAGACAGAAAAATGGAAGGCAGAAAAATGAATTTTGCGGCTTCCACGCGTGCGCGGGGGGTGGAGGCACAAAGGCACAGAGGTGGCTTCCACACATGCGGTGTGTGCGGGGATGGACGGGGTAAACGGGCTGGGCAAAAGGATTTGTGGTCCGCGAGGGGACCGTCGGGTGTCACACGCGTGGCGTGCGGGTGGGCTGAAGCAGGGGCTGCCGTCCCGGTGTCGGCGAATCGTCCGAAAAAAATGTTGTGCGTTGGGGTTTTATCGTTGACACTGCTGTTGTCTCGTGGTACTGTAAATTAACGACGGGACAACGGTGGTTTCCGTCTTCCGTCTTCCGTCTTCCGTCTTCCGTCTTCCGTCTTCCGTCTTCCGTCTTCCGTCTTCCGTCTTCCGTCT
>JAFGKA010000183.1 GCA_016928855.1 Phycisphaerae bacterium | reverse complement strand
GTTGGTCCAGGTTGCCGGCAAGCATCAGGCTGGCGATACCGCGGCGGTCTTCGACGACCTCGGCCTCTACCGCCTGCCCTGAGTTGGGGGGGGGGCGATAGGCGACAAGGGATTGCGTTGGAGCCAGCGCCCGTTGTGTGAGACTGTCGAAGGTACGCGCGTCAACGTCACCGACGCCGATTGACGCCGGGGCGCATCGTCTGATTGGTGTGATCGGGTGCGAGCGGGATGTGCACGGTAACGCGCGTGCCGTGCCCGTGCTCGCTGGTGATGGCGATGGAGCCGCCATGGGCTTCGGCGATCGTGCGACAGATGGAAAGGCCCAAGCCGGCGCCTCCGGCACCCTGGACGGAGCGAGACCGGTCGGCCCGGAAGAACCGGTCGAACACGCGGGCCAGGTCATGCGGCGTAATCCCGGGACCGTTGTCGGTTACCGTCAGGCATGCCATCAAGTCTTCCCGTGTGGCCGAGATCCCAACCGTAACGTCGGCTCCGCCATGTTTGACTGCGTTGTCGATTAGGTTCGCCAGCAGTTGGCGAAGGCGGGGTCCGTCTGCTTCGACCCAGACGTCGGCGTCGCCGGCCTGCGTGAGGGTGATGTGCCGGTCTTCGGCCAGCGGGCGATACAGTTCGATCACGTCGGCGACAACCTTCTCGACAGGCAGCGTCTTGCGGTCCAGCGCCAGTTCTCCGGCGTCAGCCCGGGCCAGGAGCAGGAGGTCCTCCGCAATGCGCCCGAGGCGTGCGTACTGTTCCACGCTGTCTTCGATGACGGTGCGCAGCTCGGCTTCGGACCGGGCGTTGCTGAGCGCTACTTCAGCGCTGCCGCGCAACGCCGCAAGCGGTGATCGCAACTCGTGAGACGCGTCTGCCGTGAACTGCTGCAGGCGTCCCACGTACCGATGAATGCGTTCGAGCATTGCATTGAGGGTTTCCGCCAGTTTGTCGAGTTCGTCGCCATTGCCCGTGCGCGGGATCCGTCCTTCCAGGCTAGACGCACCGACATCCTGAGCCTTGGCAGTCATGAGCTGAATCGGTCGCAGGCTTCGCTTTGCGATGATTCGGCCGCCGGCTACGGCGAAAAGCATCGTCACGGTCAGGCCGAGAAGGCAAATCAACCGAAACATCGCCAGCGAGCGTTCCGCCTGATCGAACAGGTATCCGGCCTGTGCAACATGGACGCGGCCATCCGGTCCTTCGACCCGTTCGGCATAGACGCGCACGGGGGCTCGGCGGTTGGCGGTCTTGACCGTTTCGAACGCGCTCCACGAGGACGTGCGTCCAGCATGCGGGGGAGGCGACGTCAGGGCTGCGAACCAGTTCTTCGGATCACAGTTGATCACCACCTGTCCCTGGTCGTTCAGCAGGCGAAAGGAGACGTCGCCACGTTCACGGTGGCTCAGTTCGAGGCGGATGTCCTCTTCCGCGGCGGCGTAATCGTGGTCATGTCGCGCGAACACGATGGCGCTCAACTCGTGGACTTCACCTTTGAGAATGCCGTCGACTTCATGAAGAAGAGACCATGAGAGTCCGCTGTACATGGTGACGCATAGCAGCAGGCACGTCACGAAGGTGATTCCCGCCCCCCACAGCGTGAGGCGAGCACGAATCGTGTTGAACGAAGACCTACGCACCTTCTTCTCGCAGAACATAGCCGACACCGCGGATGGTATGAATGAGTGGGAAATCGAAACCCCGGTCCACCTTCTTACGAAGGCGGTTGATGTGGACATCGACCACGTTGGTCATCGGGTCGTAGTTCATGTCCCAGACGTTTTCGAGAATCATTGTGCGCGACAGCACCTGCCCGGCATGCTGGGCCAGATAGTTCAAGAGCGCGAACTCGGTTGGCGACAGGTCGATGCGTTTGCCCGCGCGCTGCACATGGCGTGTGATGACGTCCACTGTAAGTGGCCCGACCGCCAGCGGGTCCGCACTGAAGCTCGGTTGGCGGCGGAGCACGGCGCGCAGACGGGCGAGCAATTCGGAGAAACTGAACGGCTTGACGAGGTAATCATCCGCGCCGAGGTCGAGGCCTCGAACCCGGTCATGGACGGTGTCCCGCGCCGTCAGGCAGATGACGGGCGTGTTGATCCCGTTGGTGCGAAGTTCTCGCAGGACGTCGAAGCCGTCCTGGCCGGGCAGCATCAGATCCAGCACGATCACATCGTGCGTTCCGCCGCTCGCCATCCGGGCGCCGTCCACGCCGTTGGATGCAGACTCCACGATATAGGATGCTTCCCGCAACCCCTTCTTGAGGAACGAGACGACGGCAGGATCATCTTCGATAACGAGGACACGCATGGCTTGCCTCTGGTGTGCGGCATTCCCGGGCGCCGCCCGAGTGCATGCAGTGTAACGCGTTGGTCGTTACGGGGCAACGATTCCCGTGTGTCACGGCGCAGATGCGCTGACGTGGGCGGCCGTTTGTCTCACGTGTGGATTCCGATGAACGGATTGTCATATCGCTGTAATCGTGTGGCAAGCCTCGGTCCGTACAATGCCCTCCGGTTGCGTGCGGGCCCGCAGTGGCGCGGCCGCGGGCGGCACGCGGAGTCGTACGGCTGCGCGCCGCCTTTCTGGAGTGCATGCGAATGTTGAGAGCCAAGGCGTTTCGTTGGATTGCTGTGGTGAGCACGGGTCTGCTCTTGAGCAGTGGTTGCAGCCTGGACAACTGGTGGCCGTGGGCGGCCGGTGCCGGGGTGCTGGGTGTTCTCGGGCTGGCGACGTGATCGAGGCTTGGCCCGCGGATTGAGTGGAGCGTGCCGGATGTTGAAGCCCCGGTGGCGACTGGACAGGTGTAGAGGCAGATACGATGACCTCCACGGCGGTCGCCCCGGGGAATCCGGCCCCTTTGGAGGGCCTCGCATCGGTGCCGAGCGGGTCTCAGTTCCCTGTGGCCGTCGCAAAGGAAGATTACGGACTTGTAATGCGAATGACATTGTCAGAGTGCCGGCTTGGGGTTAGAGTCCTTGTGAGATCGGAGCACGGCGCGGTGCTCGGTCTATGCCATTGTGCATCCAGGCGTTACGGCTTGGATGGGCGTCTGACTGACAATCATCTGTCTATCGTGAGGTGCAGGGCCATGTGTCGAACGTACAGGCTGTATGCGGCTGTGATGATGGCGTTTGCGGTGCTCGCAGCGAGTGGAGTCCAGGCCCAGTCGCCGTCGTCCGGGTCGGAAGCGCAGGTTACGGCGGAGCCGATTGCGGTTCAGGTGCCCGAGTTCCGATTAGCGGCCGACGAGATGTCCACGCAGACCCACGTCGAACGGATGTCAAGTAGCGGCATTGACGACTGGGACATCTGGGGCCCCGTCCATATGCGCAGTGCCGATCCCGAGCCGACGGGCGAACTCGAGATCAAGAACATCTTCGATTACGGCACATCGTCCGACGGAACGGATGATGATTTCGAATACGAACTGGAACTCGAATGGGGCTTTGCGCCGAATCACGAGCTGATCTTTGAGACTCCGTTCGAGATCGGCGACGGGGCGATCAACGGCAACGGCGACATCACGCTCGGCTGGCACTGGCGTTTGTGGACCGAGCAGGACATGCTGCCGGCGTTCGCCATGCGGAACTACATCCGCATTCCCAGCGGGTATGATTCCAGCGGCGTGGACTATGAGCTGCGCGGTCTGATCACGAAGTCGATCATACCGAACCAACTCCGGGTGCACCTGAATCCGTTCCTGAAGTCGGTCAACGGGCACAACGAGGAAGACCACAACTACTTCCAGTGGGGGTTTATTGTCGGTGCCGATTACCGGCTCGCCGAGAACCTCGTCCTGAACGCGGACTACGTCCACAAATCCGGCGAGACGGAAGGCGAACGGAATCAGCACACGATGGAGGTCGGCCTGGATTGGCATTTTGCGGAGAACCAGGGTCTGGGCCTCGCGGTGCGGACTGGCCTGGATGGTGACAGCATTGGCGAGAACTTCGGCTGCGCAATCAGCTACATTTACTCGTTCGACAACTTCCCGGCGTTCGGCAGGTAACGCGGAGGCTTCTGCGACAAGACTTCGATAATCGGCGGGGGGGATGACGGGCTGCGAACCCGCGGTCTTGGCTTCTGGAATCATGCAGAAGAGAGTCGTGACTCGTGTTGTGTGTGCTGCGCCCATCATTGTTGCGGTTGCGTCAACGAATCGGGTGGCTGGGCCTGCCGGTGGTTGTGCTGGTCGCTGGCTGCGCTACTGTGGATCCGCGGGCGGATTTCGAGAAGACAACTGGTATGATCTCGGAACGCACCAGCGTAGAGGAGGTCTACTCGCCCGAGACGGATGCCCTGGTGGCCGGGAAAGTTGACCGGCTGCTTCTGGACGGTCTGTCGCTCGATGAGGCGGTGCAGATCGCACTGCTCAACAACCGGGCGTTCCAATCGCTTTTTCAGGAAATCGGTGTAGCCCGCGCCGATGTGGTTCAATCCGGGCTGCTGACCAATCCCTCCATTTCGCTCGTACTGAAACTGCCTGAAGGCGGCGGGCGTCCGGAGTTCGACTTCGGCCTTGCGCAGGAGTTGGTCGATCTCTGGCAGATTCCTGTTCGGCGCCAGGTCGCCGAGGCGAAGCTCGAGCAGACGATCGCGGCGGTGGCGGACCATGCGGTCTCACTGATGGCTGAGGTCCGGACGCGATACTACCACCTGCTGGCGATTCAGCGTTCCGAAGCCACCGTTCGCGAGAGTATGGCCCTGGTCCAGCAGTCCTTCGAACTGGCGCAGCATCAATTGGATGCGGGCGCCGTCAGTCAACTCGACGTCAACATGGCGCGCACGAATGTGATCGACGCCAGTCTCGAAATGATTGCGGTCGAGCGAGAGCTTCGCGCGGCCAGCGCCGATCTGGCTCGCACGCTGGGTCTGAGCGCGACGTCAAGCCGGTTCGATCTTTCGGGGGCGCTGCCGGATCTTCGGTCATTGCCGGCGCAAGAGGTCCTCCTTTCTCTGGCCATCGAACAGCGTCTCGATGTCCAGATGGCGGATTACGCACTGCGGGCGGCCGAGCGTGAGCTTGTGGACGAGTATCTGAAGGTCGTGCCCAGCGTCACGGCGGGCTTCGAACTCGAGCGGACGGACCGCCGGGCATTGCCGGGGCGGAAGATTCTGGCCGATACCGCTCGGGAGTCGATTGCCAACGGCCAACTGACGGCTCCTTCCATCGAGTCCCGGGCACAGCGGAACCTGGAGCGGCGACAGATTGTGGATGCGCTCCTGGGGCCTTCTCTTCAGATCACCCTGCCGATCTGGGATCAGAACCAGGCCCAGATTGCCAAGGCGCAGTACCGCGTCCTGCAGAAACGAAAGGACTACGAGGATCTTCTCGAATCGATTGCCCATGAGGTGGAGTTGGCGTCGGCCGTGGCCGAGAACGCTGGGAAACTGGTTCGCTTCCTTGATGCCGAGGCTCTGCCGCAAGCGAGCGAGAACCTGGACGGTGCCAGGCGAATGTACGAGGCCGGTGAGCAGGGGATTCTCGCGGTGATCGAAGCGCAGGAATCGTTCATCGGTCGGCGGCGCGGGTATGTCAAGGCGCTTGGGGATTATGCCACCGCAATGGCCGAGTTGGAGCGGGCGGTCGGTGGTCGCTTGCTCGGATCGCCTGCGACCCAGTCGGCGGCTGAAGATGCGGCCGCCCCCTGAAACGGCGAAGGAGTATTCCGTTGCGGCGTGTATCGAATCGGAAATGCGTGCTTGGAGCCGTCGTCTTTCTGTTCGCGTCGGGCTGCCAGCTCAGTCAGGAATGGGCGAGTTCCGGCGAGGGGTTTGCCGCAGCAACGGGGCAGGCCGCTCAGGCGTTCGCTGTGGATTTTGCGAGGCAGGTGCTGGCGGCACTGCTGCTCTGAGTGAACGAAGGCTCGGTAGCCGGAAGTGACCTGTCCGGCCGCCGCGTGCAAGAGCAATCACGATGAAACGACTATTGAGCTGGCTACTGACCGCCGTCTTGTTCGCCGCCGTCGGAGGCCTGTGCGTCTGGACGTTCATGGCGGCGCACGAGGAAGGCGGGGGCGAACCGGAGGAAGTCACGGAGAGCGAGGCAGCGTCCGGGCCGGTGGTTTTCCACGACGAGGCAGGCAATGTCGTGGTTACCTTCGATCACGAGATGCAGGAACGAACCGGGATCGAGGTCAAGCCGCTCCAGGCCGCATCCCATCAGCCCGAAGCGATGGCCTTCGGCACGCTGGAGGAGGATCCGTCGCGGTCGTTTGCGCTTCGGTCTCCGCTGCCCGGGATCGTACGGATCGCGGACGGTGCCCGCTGGCCCGCACTCGGGGATACGTTGGAAGACAATGCTGTCGTCGGAGGGCTCGAACCGCGATTGGGGCCGGTCGAACGGGCCGATCTGGCGGCTCGTCTGGCCACGGCAAGAGCCGATGTCGACGAGGCGACCGCTTCGCTCGAAGCGCTGCGGGCGTCGTACGAGCGGAAGCGCACATTGCATGCCGAGAACAAGAGCGTCTCGGATCAGGTTCTGCAGGAGGCTGAAGCCAGTGTGAAGAGCGAAGAAGCGCGGCTCCAGGGCGCCGAGGCCACGGTACACATCCTGCAATCGTTCGTCGGGGTGACCACACAGCCTGCTGACACGGCGCCACTGACCGTGACGACCGGTGGCGAGGTCGCGGCGGTTTTCGCGCAACCCGGCGAGGCGGTCGAGAGTGGCCAGCCGCTCCTAAGGGTATCCCGTTTTGACCGGCTGCTGGCGCGGGTCTCGCTGCCCGCCGGTGAGATTTCCGGCGCCGGGATCATGGCGGCTCGCATCGTTGTGACAGGCCGCGAGGATGCGCCGCTAGAGGCGAAGCGCGTGGCGCGGGCGGCCATGGCCGACGCGGTCACCGGCGGCGAGAGCCTCCTGTTTGCCGTGTCGGAAGGCGACTTCTCCCTGCAGCCGGGCATGACGGTGGCTGCGTATCTGCAGTTGCCCGGGGCGCCGGAGACGGGTGTTTCCGTACCTCGCTCGGCGGTGGTCCGTCTGACCGGCCGGGCCTGGGTCTATGTCCGGACGGGGAACGACACGTTCACGAGACAAGAAGTGCCCGTCGATGTTTTGACGCCCGAGGGCTGGTTCGTTGCCGAGGGTTTAGGGCCCGACGATTCCGTCGTGGTGCGCGGCGCCCAGAACCTGCTCTCGGAAGAAATCAAGCATCAGACCGTCGGCGGAGAAGAAGAGGAAGAGTAGCTTCAACAGACCGTGATTGTGCTTGCACGCCGGTGGTCGTGAAGCACATGAGAAGAGTGTGTACGTCCGATGCTGAGAACACTCGTCGATACATCCATCCGGCGGCGCGGCGTGGTTGTTGTCCTCGCCAGCGCGGTCGTTCTGTATGGCTTTTCCGTCGCGATGCACGCGAAGCTGGATGTCTTCCCGGATTTCGTTCAGCCGCAGGCCATCATCCAGACGGAGGCGCCTGGGCTTTCGCCGGAACAGGTCGAAGCCCTCGTGACGCGACCGATTGAAAACGCCGTCAACGGCATTTCTCGCCTGGAGTGGGTTCGTTCCCAGTCGATTCAAGGGCTCTCCATCGTCACCGCGGTTTTCGAGGATGGCACCGACATCTTCATCGCCCGGCAGATGCTGACCGAACAGCTCACCACGGTCGGCGAAGAACTGCCCACAGGCGTCAAGCCGCCGCGGCTGACCCCACTGACGTCGGCAACGATGGATCTGCTCAAGCTCGGCGTGGTCTCGGACCGGCTGACGCCGATGGAGCTTCGGGCGTTTGTGGATTGGACGCTGCGTCCGCGGTTGCAGGCGATCTCCGGCGTCGCCGAGGTCGGTGTGATGGGCGGCGAGGTCCGGCAGCTCCAGATCCAGGTCATTCCCGAACGCCTGCAGGCGCACAACCTGACCGATGAGGATGTCCTGGCCGCTGCGCGCGAGGCGACCGGCACGCGCGGAGCGGGTTTTGTCGAGACGGATAACCAGCGAATCGTCATTCAGACAGAAGGGCAGTCGATCACCCCCGAACAACTTGGCGAAGTGGTCATCACCCGCAGCCAGGGGGCGAACCTTCGGCTGAAGGACGTCGCCAACGTGGTTGTCGGGCCCGAGCCGAAGTTCGGCGATGCGACCATCCAGGGACGATCCGGCGTCCTGGTCAAGCTGCTGAGCCAGTACGGCGCCAACACGATGGAGGTAACCGAGGCCGTCGAACACGCCCTGGCGGCGATGAAGCCGGCGTTCGACGCGGAAGGTATCGAGCTGTACCCGCGGCTCCATCGGCCGGCGACCTTCATCGAGACCGCCTTGTATCACATCCGGTGGTCGCTTCTGGTGGGGGCCATCCTGGTGATGGCGGTGCTGTTCCTGTTTCTGCTGAATCTGCGGACCGCGTTCATTTCCATCACAGCTATTCCGCTTTCGCTTCTCGTGGCCGTGATCATTCTCGATTGGTTCGGGGTGACGTTGAACACGATTACGCTCGGCGGGTTGGCCATCGCGATTGGCGAAGTGGTCGACGACGCGATCATCGACGTCGAGAACATCTTTCGCCGTCTCCAGGAGAACCATCGTTTGGGGCTGCCGAGGTCGACGTTCCAGGTGGTTCTGGACGCGTCGGTGGAGGTGCGCAGTGCGGTGGTATACGCTACGTTTGTTGTCGTGTTGGTATTCGTGCCGGTGCTGACTATGTCGGGCCTGCAGGGCCGGATGTTCGCGCCGCTCGGTGTAGCGTATATTTTGGCGATTCTAGCATCGCTGGTGACGGCCCTGACGGTTACACCGGCGCTGTCGATGCTGTTGTTGCCGGCGATTGCCGGCCGCGAGGCGAACGAACCGTTCGTGCTGCGTGGTCTCAAGGCGGGGTATCGCCGGCTGATACAGTCGGTCATTGCATGGCCGCGGGGCGTCGTCGGCTTCGGGCTGGCGTTGTGCATGATCAGTGTGGCCTATGTGACTACCTTCGGCGGCGAGTTCCTGCCTGAGTTTCGCGAGGGCCATTTTGTCCTGCAGATCAACACGGTGCCTGGCACGTCACTGACAGAGACGATGCGCCTCGGGCAACGCATTTCCAACGATTTGCTGACGAATGTGACGATCGACGGCGAGCCGGTCGTCGCGACGGTCGAGCATCAGGCTGGTCGTGCCGAGCTGGGCGAGGACCCCTGGGGCCCGCATCGCAGCGAAATCCACCTCGAGTTGAAGCCGGATATCCCCGGCGAAGATCAGGCCGCCGTGCAGCAGCAGATCCGCGATCTTCTCGAACAGTATCCGGGCATTGAATCGGAGGTGCTGACGTTCCTGGGCGATCGTATCAGCGAGACAATTACGGGTGAGACTGCGGCGGTGGTGATCAATCTGTTTGGCGACGATCTCGATATGCTGGATGTAAAGGCGCAGGAGATTGCACGCGTCCTTTCTACCATCACCGGCGCGACGGACATTCACGTGACCTCGCCTCCGGGGGCGCCGCAGATCGTCGCGCAACTTCGTAGCGAGCGGCTGATGCAATTCGGCTTTCGTCCCGTGGAAGTGCTAGATGCGATTCAGACGGCCTACCAGGGTACGATCGTGGCTCAGACCTATGAAGCGAACCGGGTTTTTGACGTGGTCGTGATCCTCGTTCCGGAGCGACGTCAGGACCCCGAGGCGATCGGGGCGCTCATGCTGCGCAATGCCGCGGGGACATGCGTGCGACTGTCGGAATTGGCCGAGGTCTTTCCCCGAACAGGGCGCTATATGATCCTGCACGATGGGGCCCGCCGTCGCCAGGCGGTGACGTGCAATGTGCAAGGGCGGGATGTTGCGGCGTTCGCGGAAGAAGCGAAGGGCCGGGTGGCGGAGGTCAAGCTGCCGGCGGGGCTCTACACGGTCTTTGCGGGCGTGGCGGAGGAACGCGAGGCGGCGCAGCGTGAACTCTTCCTGCATTCGGGTGTGGCGGGGATCGGTATCGTGCTCTTGCTGGCCATGGTCTTTCATCGCTGGCAGAACCTGTTGCTCGTGCTGGTGAATCTTCCCTTTGCGTTTGTCGGGGGCGTGCTGGCCGTGCACTTCACGGCAGGGACGCTCTCCATCGGCTCGTTGATCGGGTTTGTCACCCTCTTCGGCATCACGATGCGCAACTCCGTCATGATGATCTCGCACTTCGAGCATCTGGTCGCCGTCGAAGGGATGGCCTGGGGCTTGGCCGCGGCGGTGCGCGGAGCGTCGGAGCGCATCATTCCGGTAACGATGACGGCGCTCACCACGGGGCTGGGCCTGTTGCCAATTGCCCTAGGCACCGGCGAGGTCGGCCGCGAAATCGAAGGGCCGATGGCCGTCGTGATCCTCGGGGGGCTCGTTACCTCGACACTGCTCAATCTGCTCATCCTTCCGACGCTGGCACTGCAGTTCGGCAAGTTCGAACCGTCCGCCGAGTAGAGACACCGCGTCAGACTCAGAGCCCGTTTGCGAACAGCTTGCCGCGAAGCCGCAACCGGCAGGCCATCGATCGACGTCGGCGACGGCCTGAGCCACCGTATGGCAGTCGCGGCAAGGGTCTGCCATGGACACGATCCGCCTCCCATGTCACCGCATCGACTGTGGTTCCGACCTGCGGGGTGCCGCAGTTGCCGACGCGTGCCCACGATGCGGTTACCCGATCGCGGAGATGTTCCGGCGCGGGCCGGATGTTGGTCCAGGTTGCCGGCAAGCATCAGGCTGGCGATACCGCGGCGGTCTTCGACGACCTCGGCCTCTACCG
>JAFGKA010000182.1 GCA_016928855.1 Phycisphaerae bacterium | reverse complement strand
TCCGTGAACAGATACTCGATCGGGTCCTCGACGGTGATGATGTGGCAGGCCCGATGTTTGTTGATATGGTCGAGCGCCGCGGCGATCGTCGTGCTCTTGCCGCTGCCCGTGATGCCCGCCAGCAAGACCAGACCTTGATGATACTCGGTAATCTGATTGATCGATTGTGGCAGATACAATTCGTCGAAGTTAAGAATGTTCTTGTTGACGCGCCGTGCCGCCACGGAACAGAAGCCGCGAGCCCGAAACATGTTGACGCGAAAGCGATCCGAATCACCGAGCTGGTACGCGAAATCGGCCGCGCCGTAATCGTGCAGCAGCTTCTTCTGTTCGTCGGTCATGATCTCGAACATCATGCTCTCGATCTCTTCAGGCGTCAGCACGTCACCCTTGACGACCTTGATATGGCCGCCGGAACGTACGCGGGCCTTGCTGTTCGACTTGAGGTGGAGGTCCGACCCCTTGAGCTTGACGAGCAGCTCGAAGTATTTCTCGATCCGCGGCCGTTTCTTGCGTTTCTCCCGCTGGACCGCCTCTTCGTGCTGTTCGTGCTCCTCCTTCTGGGCCGCGGCGGGCAAGGCCACCTCGTCTCCAAGGCCGTTACCATTACCGTTCGTCGGCAGACTGTCGCTTATCTCGTTCGTTATCGCTTCCGATTCCGACATGGTCGTTTGCCTCCGCCTCGGTTCGAGCTACTGACGAACCGGAATCCCCCGGTCCGCCATGAGCTGCTTCGTTTCCTGGATCGTATACGTGCCGAAGTGGAAGATGCTCGCCGCCAACGCCGCATCGGCCTTGCCTTCGAGCACCACCTCGGCCATGTGCTCCGGACAACCCGCGCCACCGGAGGCCACGACCGGAATCCCGACCGCCTCCGAGACCGCGCGGGTCATCTCGATGTCGAACCCCTCACGCGTACCGTCCGCGTTCATCACGTTCAACACGATCTCGCCGGCTCCGTCGCGCGCGCCCTGCTCGGCCCAGCCGAGCACCTCGATACCCGTCGGCGTCCGGCCGCCGTTGATCGTGACCTCCCAGAACTCCCCGCCGTCCTTCTGGACACGGTTGGCGTCGATCGCCAGAACGATGCACTGGCTGCCGAACCGCAGCGCCGCCTCGCGGATGAGGTTGCGGTCCTTGACCGCGGCCGTGTTGACGCTGACCTTGTCGGCGCCGGCATTGAGCATCGCGCGGATGTCGTCCAGTGTGCGTACCCCGCCGCCGACCGTCAGCGGCATGAAGACGTTCTCGGCTGCATCCCGCAGCACGTCGATGAGCAGGTCGCGCCCTTCGTGGCTGGCGGTGATGTCGTAGAAGACGAGTTCGTCGGCCCCCTGCTGCTCATAGCGGCGCGCGCATTCGCCAACATCGCCGGCGTCGCGGTGTTGAAAGAACTTCACACCCTTGACGACCCGGCCCTTATCGACATCCAGACAGGGGATGATTCTCTTGGCCAGCATGCTCGGTCGGCTGTTCGTTGGGCCCGCCCAGGCGGCAGGCCTCGTCGGGTGGTGCGGTCAGGTTTCCCTGCTCGCCGCAAGTCACTTGGGCTTCTGCGATCAGGTGTGGTCCCCGGCCCCGCTGAGCCCGTTGGTCTCCTCGGGTGCCCGGCCATAGCCGGCCCACCCGGGTAGACATCACAGTCTACGGCCCGACGGGTGGCGTTTCAAGCTCGGCCGCGCCGGGGCGGCGGGACGCGATCCCGACATCGGTCCGGTCCGTTCGACAGTCGCCCGGATGCGATCGGTCGGCCCGAGAGCCGCGGCACGCGCCGGGCCGGGACGCCTTCGTGCCGGTCGGGACCCACCCCGATGCGTGCACGGTTGAATCGTTACCCGGAACTGCCTTAACATTAGGCATCGCAAGAGGCCTTCGCATCAGAAAGTGACGTTCCAATGAGCACTGACACAGAAGCCACGTCTGTTCGAGTCTTGACCGAGATCAGTCATATCCTCGGTAGTACACTGGAGTTACGTACGGTCTTCGACGAGATCATGCAGATCCTGGCCGCACACCTCGGGATCGAGTCCGGTCGGCTCGTCCTGCTCGACGAGCTGGGCGACGGGCTGCGCATTGTCGCGGCATATGGGCTGACGCCGGACGAGCGCCGCCGCGGTCGCTACGCCCTGGGCGAGGGCATCACCGGCAAGGTCGTGGCGTCGGGTCAGGGCCGCGTCGTGGCCGACGTCAGCACGGAGGCGGATTTTCTCAACCGGACCCGGGCGCTACGGGACCGCAAGACGACATGCAGCTTCATCTGCCTTCCGATCGTGCTGGAGACCCAGGTGCTCGGCGCGCTTGGCGTGGATATTCCGTTCGTGGATGCCGAAACGCTGAGTCGCCATGAGCGCCTGCTGACCATCGTGACGGCGATCATCGCCCAGGCGCTGCAGATCAACCGCATGGTCATGCATGAAAAGAAGGAACTGGTGGACGAGCTGACCTTACTGCGCCAAAACGTCTTGCAGCGGTATCAGCTCGAGAACATCATCGGGCAGAGCGCGCCGATGCTCGAGGTGTTCAAGACGATCAGCCAGATCGCCGCAACGCGGGCCACCGTTCTGCTGCTGGGCGAGACGGGCACCGGCAAGGAGCTGATTGCCAAGGCGATCCATTTCAACAGCGATCGCAAGGACGGCCCATTCATTCGCGTGAACTGCGGCGCGCTCAGCGGCACACTGCTGGAGAGCGAGCTGTTCGGCCACGTGCGCGGCGCGTTCACCGGGGCGCTGCGGGACAAGGTCGGGCGGTTCGAGGCGGCCGACGGTGGCACGCTGTTCCTCGACGAGATCGCCACGCTCGACATGTCGCTGCAGGTCAAGCTGCTGCGCGTCCTGCAGGAGCGCGAGTTCGAGCGCGTCGGGGATGCGGAAACGCGGCGGGTGGATGTACGGCTGCTGGCGGCGGCCAATCTCGACCTGGCCGCGGCAGTCCAGGCTGGGCGGTTTCGCGAGGACCTTTTCTATCGGCTGAATGTGGTGACGATCCGGCTGCCGGCGCTGCGCGAACGGCGCGAGGACATTCCGCGGCTCATCGACTTCTTTCTGGACAAGTACAACGCGGAGAACGGTCGCTCGCTCCGCAGGATCTCGCGTGAGCTGTTGAGTGCGCTGCTGCGTTATCCGTGGCCCGGCAATGTGCGGGAACTCGAAAACGCCATCGAGCGTGCGGTGGTCCTGTCGAACGGGGAGTCCTTCACCGAGGCTCTGCTGCCGCTGGCCGTACGGGCGTTTGTGCAGGCCGGGCGGCACCGTAGCGGCACGGGCACGGTAGCGGATCTGACGGTGCGCCTCGTGCAGCAGTCCATGGGCGATCACGCGCTCGATGGCGGCGGTCAGCCGATCTGGGCAACGGTCATTTCGCGCATGGAACGCGCATTGATCCAGGAGGCGCTCCATCGCACCGGTGGCGTGAAGCTCAAGGCGGCGGTTCTGCTCGGTATCAATCGCAACACCTTGAACAAGAAGTGTCGTGAGCTGGGTATCGTGGCGACAACGCGGACTGACCGCGATCGGCGTACCCGGTAGCGGCGAGGCCAGACCGTGGGCCGATCGAACGTGCGCGGGAAACGAGACTCAGAGGGTGTTACCGGCGAGCAGGGCGTTGCCGGCGGGGGACGGAGCGCGGATCGCCTCGGTGGAACCGGAAGACCGAACGCAGTTGCGGCCACCGGCCTTGGCGTCGTACAGGGCGCGGTCGGCCGAATGGACCAGAACGGCTCCCGCGTCGTTCT
>JAFGKA010000022.1 GCA_016928855.1 Phycisphaerae bacterium | reverse complement strand
TTGGGTTGAAGTGTTGGCTCGTTTGGAGATCGAGGTACTTCATGAGTGAAACTGTTGAGGCAACCGTCAAACAGATCTGTCAGGCGTGCGGCAATGATCGCACCCGCATGATGGATATTGTGCGAGCGGTTCAGGAAAAGTTCGGCTGCGTCTCGGACGCGGCCATGGACGCGATCGCGCGGACGGTGTCCACGCACCGCGTCGAGGTGGAAAGTGTAGTCTCGTTCTACACGTTCCTTTCCAAGAAGCCGAAGGGACAGGTGGTCATCCGTGTCTGCAACGACATCATTGACCGCATGCACGACGTCGGCCGGGTCGCCCAGGCCTTTTCGGATGCCCTGGGCATCGGGTTTGGCGAGACGACCAAAGACGGGAAGATCTCGCTCGAATTCACCCCGTGCATCGGCATGTGCGACCAGGCGCCCGCCGCCATGGTCAACGACGTTGTCGTCACGGGCCTGTCGAGCGATTCGGCCTGGTCAATCGTGCGCGGCCTGCAGGAGCACATGGACCCGAACAAACTCGTCGAGCACTTCGGCGACGGGAACAACTCGCATGAGCTGGTCCGCGCGATGGTCAGCAACAACATCCGCAAGGCCGGCCCGGTCGTGCTGGCGCCATTGGCCGCCGGCGACGCGCTGAAGAAGGCCGTCTCGATGACGCCCGCCGAGGTGATCCGCGAGGTCAAGACCGCGCGGCTGCGCGGCCGTGGCGGCGCGGGCTTCCCGACCGGCATGAAATGGGAATTCACCCGGGGCGCCGGCGGCGACAAGCGGTACGTCGTCTGCAACGCGGACGAGGGCGAGCCGGGCACGTTCAAGGACCGAGTCATTCTGACTGAATGCCCGGACCTGATGTTCGAGGGCATGACGATCGCCGGCCATGCGATCGGCGGCGATACCGGCATCGTGTACCTCCGCGGCGAGTACGCCTATCTGCGGCCCTTCCTCGAGCACGTGCTCAACGAACGGCGTGCCCAGGGCCTGCTGGGCAAGAACGTCTGCGGCAAGCAGGGGTTCGACTTCGACATCCGGATCCAGATGGGCGCCGGCGCCTACGTGTGCGGCGAAGAGACGGCGCTGCTAAGTTCGTGCGAAGGGCTGCGGGGCGACCCGAAGAACCGCCCACCATTCCCGGCCCAGAAGGGCTACCTCGGCCGTCCGACCACCGTGAACAACGTCGAGACGTTCTGCTGCGTCGCCCGCATCCTCGAGAAGGGCTCCGGCTGGTTCGCCGAACTCGGCTCGAAGGGCAGTCCGGGCACGAAACTGCTGAGCGTCTCGGGCGACTGCAAGACGCCGGGCGTACTCGAGGTGCCGTTCGGCATCACGCTGCGTGAAGTGCTGAAGGTCTGCGGCGCCGAAGACGCCATCGCCGTCCAGGTCGGCGGCCCGAGCGGTGTGATGGTCGGCCCGGCGGACTACGGCCGGACGATCTGCTATGACGACCTCGCCACGGGCGGTTCGATCATGGTCTTTGGCCCGAAGCGCAACCATCTCAAGACCGTCTCGATCTTCCTCGATTTCTTCATCGAGGAAGGCTGCGGCTACTGCACGCCGTGCCGCGTCGGCAACGTGTTGATGAAGGAACGTGTCGATCGGATTCTGGATGGTAAGGGTGAGCCGGCGGACCTGGATTACCTGCAGCAACTGGCAGAGACGGTAAAGCTTGCCAGCCGCTGTGGATTGGGCCAGACGTCGCCGAACTGCGTGCTGAGTACCCTGAAGAACTTCCGATCCGATTATGAAGCCCTGGTCAAGAAACCGACCGACGGCATGCAGCCGGCCTTCGACATCCGCGCCGCGCTGGGCGCTGCGGAGGCTGTTGTCGGGCGCAAGTCAGCCCATTTTGGCGCCTAGAAAAGGAAAGGTCCTATGAGCGATACGATTACATTTACGATTGACGGCGTGGAGATCCAAGGCCGTCGCGGCCAGACGATCCTGGAAGCCGCCGATGACGCGGGTGTCTACATCCCGCGGCTGTGCGCGTTCAAGGATTTGAGCCCGTACGGCGCCTGCCGAGTCTGCACGGTCATGGCCAACGGCCGGCCGCAGGCGGCATGTACGCAGCCGATTGCCGAAGGCATGGTGGTTGAGAACGATACGGAGCAACTGAAGAAGGTCCGCCGCGACATCGTCGAGATGCTGTTCGTGGAAGGCAACCACTTCTGCATGTTCTGCGAGAAGAGTGGCAACTGCGAGCTGCAGGCCATGGCCTACCGGCTCGGCATCGCCGCGCCGAAGTATCCGTACCTGAACCCGAAGCGCGAGGTCGACGCGTCGCATCCGGACATCCTGGTCGACCACAACCGGTGCATCCTCTGTGCCCGGTGCGTCCGGGCGTCGAAGGACCTCGACGGGAAGAACGTCTTCCAGTTCATCGGCCGCGGACCGCACAAGAAGGTCGGCGTCAATGCCGAGGCGAACCTGTCGGACACCAATGCGGACGTGACGGACAAGGCGCTGGATGTCTGCCCGGTCGGGGCGCTCCTGCGAAAGCGAGTCGGCTACGCCGTGCCGGTGGGCAAACGTCTGTACGACCTGGAGCCGATCGGCTCCGACATCGAGGCCAAGCGGGCCGGTCAAGAGAAGTGAGGTAGAAAGTCATGGCAAAACCGAAAGTTGCAACGACATCGCTGGCCGGCTGCTTCGGCTGTCACATGTCCCTGCTGGACATCGACGATCGGATCCTCAAGCTGGTCGAGTTGATCGACTTTGACAAGTCCCCCATCAACGACATCAAGAAGTTCACAGGCCGCTGCGCGGTCGGCCTGATCGAGGGCGGCTGCTGCAACGAGGAGAACGTTCGCGTGCTGCAGGACTTCCGCAACCACTGCGCCATTCTGATTTCCGTCGGCGACTGCGCCACGATGGGCGGCATTCCGGCCCTGCGGAACAACATCCCGCTGCAGGAGTGCTACGACGAGGCGTACAAGAACGGCCCGAGTGTCCACAACCCCAGCGGCCAGATCCCCAACGATCCGGAGCTTCCGCTGCTCCTCGATAAAGTGTTCCCGTGCCACGAGGTCGTCAAGATCGACTACCACCTGCCCGGTTGCCCGCCGCCGGCGGACACCCTGTGGGAAGCGCTCGTGGCGTTGCTGACAGACAAGCCCGTCGATCTGCCGTACACGCTGATCAAGTATGACTGATCGAACTTGGAGGAAATGATCGTGTCCACGAATGGTATGAAGAAGATTACGATCGAGCCGGTCACCCGTGTCGAAGGACACGGTAAGGTCACCATTCTGCTCGACGAGCAGAACCAGGTGAAACAGGCTCGCCTGCACATTGTCGAGTTCCGCGGCTTCGAACGGTTCGTCCAGGGGCGCCCGTACTGGGAGGTCCCGGTGCTGGTCGAACGCCTCTGCGGCATCTGCCCAGTCAGCCATCATCTGGCCGCGGCCAAGGCGATGGACTGGATCGTCGGCGGCGAGAACCTCACGCCGACCGCCGAGAAGATGCGCCGCCTGATGCACTACGGTCAGATGTTCCAGTCGCACGCGCTGCACTTCTTCCATCTGTGCTCGCCCGACCTGCTGTTCGGCTTCGATGCCGACGTCGCAATCCGAAACGTGATTGGCGTCGCGGCGAAGTATCCAGCGCTGGCTGTGCAGGGCGTCATGATGCGGAAGTATGGCCAGGAGCTCATCAAGGCCACTGCCGGCAAGAAGATCCACGGCACCGGCGCGATCCCCGGCGGCATCAACAAGAACCTCAGCATCGCCGAACGCGACGGCTTCCTGAAGGATCTTGATCAGATGGTCGAGTGGTCCCGCAGTGCCCTGAAGATCGCGAAGGATTACACCGTCGCGCATCTCGACACGCTGGCGTCATTCGGCTCGTTCGAGTCGAGCCATCTGTCGCTGGTCCGTGCCGACGGTGCGATGGACCTGTATCACGGCAACCTGAAGGCCATCGACGCCGAGGGCAATTCGATCTTCGATCAGGTCGATTACCAGAACTACCTCGACTACATCCGCGAAGAAGTGCGGCCGTGGTCGTACATGAAGTTCCCGTTCATCACGTCGCTCGGCCCCGAAAAGGGCTGGTATCGCGTCGGCCCGCTGGCGCGGCTCAACACGTGCACGTTCATCGACACGCCAGAGGCCGAGGCCGCCCGCAAGGAGTTCATGGCTCTGACGGACGGCAAGCCCAACAACATCACGATGGCCTACCACTGGGCCCGCATGATCGAACTGCTGCACTCGATCGAGAAGATCAAGGCGCTGCTGCACGATGCGGACCTGCAGGGCACGGACCTCGTGACCAAGGGCAACCGGCGCGACGAAGCGGTCGGCCTGATCGAGGCCCCGCGCGGCACGCTGTTCCACCACTACCGCGTCAACAAGAACGACCAGATCGTAATGGCGAATCTCATCGTCTCGACGACCAACAACAACGAGCCGATGAACCGCGCCGTCGAACTGGTGGCCAGGCAGCACCTCTCGGGCGTCAAGATCACCGAAGGGCTGCTCAACCGTGTGGAAGTCGCCATCCGAGCGTATGACCCATGCTTGTCGTGCGCGACGCACGCACTCGGGAAGATGCCGCTCGAGATGGAGATTCTCGACGCGGAAGGCAACGTCCTGGATCGGAAAGCGCGGTGATGAGCGAAGCAGCGGGTACAGTCCTGTTGATCGGGTACGGCAACCCGGGCCGTCTGGATGACGGTCTGGGGCCGGCCCTGGCCGATGCCGTCGAGGCCATGGCGCTGCCGGGCGTGACCGTGGACGCCGACTACCAGTTGACGGTGGAAGACGCCACGGCCGTCGCGGCACACGACGTCGTGATCTTTGCCGACGCGACGGTGCTCAGGGACAGGCCGTTCTCGTTCCGCAGGATTGACCCCAAGGCGGGGCTGCGGTTCAGTTCGCACAGCGTCGAACCCGAGGCTGTGCTCGCGCTGGCCCGGCAGCTCTTCAACGCAACGACAATCGGGTATGTCCTCGCAATCCGAGGCCATGCATTCAACGAGTTCGGCGAGTACCTTTCGGAACCGGCCCAGGTGGACCTCGCCCGGGCCCTGCAGTTCCTCACGCCGCTGCTGAAAAGCCGTGCCTTTGACGCCGCGGCGGAGGCGTGCGACGATGGGCTCGCCGCTAACGACGCATCCATGAATGAGGATGAGCCATGGAAGATGGAAAATACGTAATTCTCTACGTTGATGACGACCCGGATTTTCTCGACGCCGTGCGGTCCATTCTGGAATCGAACGGATACAAGATGGTCGAGGCCCGCACCGCCGAGGAAGGGCTCAAGGTCTACAAGGCCACGAACCCGGACCTGATCATCGCGGACCTGATGATGGAAGAAGTGGACGCCGGCACCAGCTTCGTCAAGGAGCTGCGGGTGATCGGCAACAAGGCCCCGATCTACATGCTGAGTTCCGTCGGTGACAACCTGAACGAGAGCACCGACTACTCCGAACTCGGCCTGAGCGGCGTCTTCCAGAAGCCGATCAACCCCGACGCGCTGCTGAGGATCCTGAAGACGAAGCTGAAGGGCTGAGTCGGGCCTGTTGCGAAGACCGGAAACCCGGTAAAGAATCGGAGCGGCGATTCGTATACGACGGGTCGCCGCTCCGTGCTCTTGTGCCCGCGCCGTTTGCGGAAGTAGGGCGGCGGTGATACGAGGAAGCGCATGCACGAATTCTCCATCGCGACCGAACTGGTGGCGGCTGTTGTCGGCGAGGCCGAACGGCACGGTGCCCGTCGCGTGGAACGCCTGGAATGCCAGTGCGGCGCCATGCGGCAGATTGTTCCCGCGATGCTGATCGATGCGTTTGAACTCGCGGCCGTCGACACACTGGCCGAAGGGGCACAACTGACGGTCAAGACGGTTCCGCCGACGGTCCGCTGTCGCGACTGCGGTGCGGAAACACAGCCGACCGACTGGGCTGTCGAGTGCCCCCGGTGCACTTCTCTGAACATCGCCGTCGAAGGCGGCGACGAGCTGCTGCTGACATCGGTCACACTGGAGGTGGACGATGAACGTTGAGGTCATGCGAAACGTCTTTGCCCGCAATGATGCCCTGGCGGCGGACACGCGGGCCCTGCTCACGCAATACGGCATCGTGTCGGTGAACCTCATCGGCGGTGCCGGCGCCGGCAAGACGACCCTGCTCGAAGCCACGCTGCCGAAGCTTGCCGGCCGCAAGCGAACGGCCGTGCTCGAAGGCGATATCGCCACGACCCACGACGCCGAACGCATCGCCGCCCTGGGCGTGCCCGCGATGCAGTTGCTGACCGACGGGGGCTGCCACCTCGGCGCGGCCCTGGTCTACAACAGCATCCAGAAGCTGCCGTTGGCCGAACTCGACCTGGTGTTCATCGAGAACGTGGGCAACCTGGTTTGCCCGGCGAATTTCGACCTGGGCGAACAGCGAACGGTGGCCGTCCTGAGCACGGCCGAGGGCGATGACAAGCCGGCGAAGTATCCGCTGCTGTTCAAGCGGGCCAACGCCGTAGTGCTCACCAAGCTCGACCTGCTGCCGCATGTGTCATTCGATGTCGAGCAGTGCATCCGCTACATCCGTCAACTCAACGAGGCCGCCCCGATCTTCGCACTGAGTGCGAAGACCGGTGACAGCCTCGATGATTGGGTCACCTGGCTTCTGAGTGCCTGATGGCCCGGCGACCACGCCCACCGCGTGGCCGGTCCGCCCGGGGGCTTAGGCCGATGCTTCAAGCTGGGCCAGAAGCGGAGGTCGACGACGACGACGACGCTTCTTCGGCGCGCCCGGCACGCGGATTGTCGGCGTCCGAGGTTCCGCCTTGTTGGCCACAGCGAGGGCCTGCTCGGCGCACGGAGCAAACAGATCCGCGTTGATCTCCTCCCACAAACCGGCGGCGCGGTTGAATACGCCACCCGAAATCATGATGTTCATCCGGGGATTGGCGGCCACCTCCCGAATGAGATCGATCAACCGACGAACAAGCGGAATCCCCTGGGGCTGCGTCCCGAAGACAAGCAGGATGTCGGGGCGAAGCTCGCCCACCAGGGCGAGAATCTCGTCATTGGGCACGCCCCCCCCTATGAAGTACGCGTCCCAGCCGTCCGACTCGAAGAGGTCCGCACAAATCTGGGCGCCGAGTTCCTCCGGTTCGCCGTCGGCACAGGTGATTACGATGCGTTTTCCGTTCCACTGCCGGCGCGGCAGATGGGCCTGGAGTTGGTCGGCCAGGCAGCGGGTGATCCGAGTGGCCATGTGCTCGGTGGCCAGATTGATGCGGTCCTCGCGAAAGAGCGCCTCCACGTGCATCATCGCCGGCCAGAGCACATCGTTGTATAGCTGGCGGGCATCTTTGGTCCTGTCCATGGCCTTGGCCAGGATGTGACGGCAGTCCTGTCGTTTCCCGGAAAGAAGCGGAGGCAGAAAACTGTCGAGAATCTCGCGTGCGGGCATGAGGTGTCTCCGAATGCGCGGCGAGTCTCCGTCAGGCCAACGGGAGGTGTTACCGAAGACCTGT
>JAFGKA010000181.1 GCA_016928855.1 Phycisphaerae bacterium | reverse complement strand
TCCGTCTCGATGACAGCCGCGAGCTTCAGAATCTCGTTCTCAACCTCGTGGCCGTAGCTCACGGGCCGAGGCCTCCCCTGGCCCGGCGCACGCGACATGGCCACAATCGCGTCGAGGAGTTCGCCGGTCCCGATACCCCGGTTCCCGACCGTCGCGACGACCGGCACGCCCAGCAGCGCGGCCATGCGATCCGTGTCGATCGTCAGGCCCCGCCGCTTGGCCTTGTCCACCATGTTCAGCGCAATCACGAGCGGACAGCGCATTTCCATGAGCTGGACCATGAGGTAGAGGTTGCGTTCGAGATTCGAGGCGTCGACCACATCGACGACCGCGCCAGGGCTGGAGTCGACGATGAAGTTGCGGGCAATGACTTCTTCCAGAGAATAGGCGGTCAGCGAATACGTCCCCGGCAGATCCACGATGGAAAGCTCGTAGCCGCCGTGCGATACCTTGCCGACCTTCTGCTCGACCGTCACGCCGGGGTAGTTCCCGACGCTTTGGGTCGCCCCGGTCAGCCGGTTGAAGACGGAGGTCTTACCGGCATTGGGATTGCCCGCGAGCGCTACAATGAGCTTGCCCGGCCGTCCAGCGGCATCGGACAAACGCGACATGGCGATCGCAACAGCGGGCGTCACACTGGACGGTTCCAGCGGGCTTTCAGGGCCGGCGGAATCATCCACTGACGTTCGGGGCATTCTCGATCTCGATGAACTGCGCCTCGGCACTTCGGATGGCAAGATAGTAGCCTTTGATGGCAATCTGAATCGGGTCACCCAGTGGTGCCCGGCGCTCGACACGCACCTGCGTGCCACGCATGACACCCATATCCATGAGGCGCTGCCGAATCGCCCCCCGGCCGGCGATGCGAGTAACCGTTGCGGATTGGCCGGCATCCAACTCGTTCAGCGTCCGTTTCACCACCTACACACCTCTATGATCCTTTGGCTTGAATCCATGGCTGGCTCATTCATTTGCCCGGCCTGCAGCCCCCGTCGCCGTATCCCTCCGGGCGGCGAACGGCCCAGCTCCCTTCCCTTCATCGGCAGGCCGGAAACTGAGACTGAGTCTCAATTGCCCTTTTATACTGGAACGGCACCGCTGCGTCAAGAAGGTCGCCAGACACCCCGTTGGACGGTCCGTTCCCCGCAAAGGCGCGTCGGAAATATGGATTTGCCCATCATCATGGCATCCCTTCGATTCCCTCCCAAAGTTCCTCCCGTACAAGCCGATAGTGAAGACACAGGAATTGTCGGTCGGCGCGGACCGAGACGCAATCTGCCGCCAACGGCCCTGAAATCAACTCGCCAAGGGCCGGCGGGCGAAGACAAGGCGGACATCACGTGAAGAATCACCGGGCTCAGACAGAAGGTGTTATGAGGACGTTGCGGACAGTGTCTACCGTGGCTGCAGCAGTGCTCCTGGCCAGCGCATGTGAGGCGAGCGCTCAACATTCCCAACGGGCGGCGGCGCGAACGTCCTCGCCGCGCCACGCACGCCGAATGCGCGAGGCCCGTGCGAAACTTGACGACATTGACCTGCTTTCCCTCGACATCCCAAATGTGTCGGTCGAATCGTGCACCGACAGCGCGAGCACGAAACCGGCCGATCGCAGGGTGAATCGATCCCGCGGATGGAAACGCGCTTCCCCGCACGACGAAGCGACCGTCCGGCCAGCGTTCGATGGGCAAGCCCCTCCCGCGTCATCGGACTGCGACGCCCTTCGTGGTGAGCCTTCGGAATACCCACCGTCCGGAACGGCCCCTGGCGCTGAATGGCTACAGAACGGAGACAGTCGCCACGTCAGCGCATCCGCATCGAAGACCGGAGACGGCACGTGCAGCGGAAAGGACGCGATCGGCGAGAGTTCGCATCCGGGTGATGGCAGAGAGATGCCCCTACTGGAAGCGCATTCCCCGAGCGACGTGCGTCCTGACGCAGGCCCGCGCTCAACCCAAGAGCACCGCTCCGATTGACGAACAACGCGGAGTCGTTCCATCACGGGATGGAGGACACATCGACCTGCCCCTCTCGGCGCTCGCGGAGGAGGCGGTCGACCCATTGCCCCAACTCGGCCATCGGAAACGGCTTCCGCAACAGATGCGTGTGGTGATCGCACTCCTCGGTGAGGTCCATTTCGACGTCCCCCGTGACCAGGATGGCGGGGGTGTCGACACTGTCGGCTCGAATCTCCCGCAGACAAGCGAGTCCGCTGCGCCCGGGCAGGTCCAGATCGAAGATGAACAAGCGAATGCGTCGTCTGTTGCGCTGGTACGCTTCGATCGCGGCCGGCCCATCTTCGACACAAAGCAGGTTGTAGCCGAGCATCCGCAACGTTGATACCATGATGGCACGCACGTATTTGTCATCCTCGGCCAGGAGGATCATCTCGCCGGAACCGCGCGCCACGTCCGTTGGCGCGCCGGCCGGTTCCTCCACCGACGTCGGCTCGATGCAGGGCAGAACCATCATGAACGTCGCCCCGTGTCCCGGCTCGGAATGGACCTCGACCCGGCCTCCATGGTCCTTGACGATCCCATGGATAATCGAGAGGCCGAGGCCCGTGCCCTGTCCGCGAGGCTTGGTGGTGAAGAAGGGTTCAAACAGGTGCGACTGTGCCTCCGGAGAAAACCCTGTGCCGGTATCACTGACAACCCAGCGGACGAATGACGCTGCGGGTGTGACGGCCTCGGCCAGTTCACCCACATCGTCGGGGCCTGCCGGTGCGATCTGCACACGCAACGTTCCCCCGGCCGGCATCGCGTCGCGGGCATTGATGGCAAGATTCATTAAGACCTGCTGCAACTGCGTCGGATCGGCACTCACCCAGATCGGCGGCTCAGTGCAAATCTCCGTTACGAGTTCGACGGAAGCCGGCAGCACCCGCCGCAGCATGCGGGTGGATTCGTCGATAAGCCTGCACAGATTCACCGGCTTCTTCTCCGTCGGCAATTTGCGGCCGAACGTCAGCAGCGACCGCGTCACGCCGGCCGCCTGCTGGACGGCGTTTTCGATCATCTCGAGCGAAGTTCGGCTGGCTTCGTCGTCGGCGACCTTCCTGCGAAGGAACTGGGCGTTGCCCACGATCACGGTCAGCATGTTGTTGAAATCATGGGCCACGCCACCGGCCAACTGACCAATCGCCTCCATCTTCTGAGCCTGATGCAATTGTTTCTGCAGCTCCACCTTCTCCTCCTCGGCCCTCTTGCGATCCGTGATGTCCTGCATGGTGCCGTATACGCGGGCGAGTTCACCTGCCTCGTCGCACGAGGTTTCCGCTTGTCCCCACACCCACCGTATGGTGCCATCAGGTTGCACAAGACGGTACTCAAACTCCACGCTGCCCTCGGTCTTCACCAACTCCATCAAGTGGCTGTAGTAGGCACGATCCTCCGGATGAATACGATCGAGCATCTGTTCCGGAGCGAGCGAAGCCGTCTTCGGATCCAGGCCGAACAGCCGGTACAGCTCAGCGGACCAACTCAAACGATCCGAGCGCAAATCCATTTCCCAACTGCCGAGATGCGCGATCTCCTCGGCCTTACTGAGAAGCTTCTCACTCTTGCGGAGTGCGGCTTCGGCCTGCTCGCGTACCTCGATCTCATGGGCAAGCTCGCGATTCGTGGCTTCGAGCCGCGCGGTCCGTTTGGCCACCTGCTCTTCGAGATCCTGCTGATAAGCCTGGTTCTCGCGTATGAGGCGGGACCGCTCAAGGACCCGCTCCACGGCATGCAGAAGGACGGCCATATCCTCGATCGGCTTGAGGAGGTAATCCCAGGCGCCGCGACGGAGTGCTCCGACGGCATCGGCGATCATGCCGGTCCCGGAAACGACAATCGCCGGCGTATCCGGGCGTTCCTTCGCAAGGACATCGAGTACGTCGAGGCCGTCCATCTCGGGCATCCGAAGGTCCACCAGGACGACGTCCGGCTTCTCGTTTCGGAATACCTCCAGGCCGGATCTCCCGTCGCCTGCACTCAACACGGCGTAGCCGTGGTTTTCGAGAAACAGGCTGATGCTCTGGCGAATGACCGCCTCATCATCGATCGTCAGGATGGTGGCCAAGGGCCGGTCAGTCATGGCGTGGTCCTCTCCCGCGCGTCGCAGGCTGCCGATGTCGCCGTCAGGCTGCCACGCGATCCGAAAGACGCCAGCGGGCCAACTATCCGTTCGCCTCCACGCGAGGCCCCTGACAAAAGGAAGACGCCGTAGCCTCATTGTGCCCTGCAGTAAGAAATGCACTGGACGAGTTGTCCTGGCTCGGCATTGACCCGCAAACCAATCATACCGCAACGGCTGCCGGTGACAATCCTGGGCCTATTACCCGATCCCGGATATCCAGAATAGGACGGGCGCCACCAGGCCTGACGAATCCTTTGCGCACCGCCATCCGGCGCGTATGCTACCTGGGATGGCTCTGCACAAGGATGATGCGGTTGTCCTCCGGCGACTCGACTACGCGGAAACCTCGCAGGTGCTTGCGTTCCTCGGACGCGGGTCCGGCCAGGTGCGCCTGATCGCCAAGGGCATCAAGCGCGGCACGAAGAAGGCCTTTGCCACGGGCATCGACCTGCTCGAACGCGGACACCTCGTCTTCACGCACACTGAAGGGCACGGCGGCCTCGGCACACTGACCGAGTGGAAACAGACCGAAGCGTTTCTCGGCCTGCGCGCGAAGCTGCGGCATCTCTATGCCGGGCAGTACGCCGCCGAGATCACAGCGCAGCTCACCGAGGAGGGTGACCCGCATCCAGAGCTTTTCGACGGCCTCGTAACGCTGTTGCGGACACTGAGCACGGACACCGATCCGCTTGTCGCCGTCATTCGATTTCAGTTGGTGCTCTTGACGGCGGTCGGTTTGCTCCCGATGTTTGACGCGTGTGCCGCGTGTCAGCGAACGACGTCCGCACGTGCGCTCCTGCATTTCTCGGCGGAACAGGGAGGGTTGGTTTGTCATGACTGCGAGCCGAGTGTTGTCGAGAAGCGACGGATCACGGCCCCGTTGGCCGTAGCGCTGACACAACGAAATGTACCGACCGCGCTCGCGGCGGAAGCGTTTTCGCTGTTGGATTACGCGATTTCCTATGCGATGGGCCGACCCTCCCGCCTAGGTCCATACGTGGTCGGCCAGCTCTAACATCCGGTTCATAGACGCATGACAGAGGCGTGGACATCTCGACCGCTGGACTTGGGCACCGACGAAGTGCATGTCTGGTATGCGTTCCCCGAACGGGTTGCCGGCCTGACGAGCGTGGAGCACCTTCGGGCGATTCTGTCGGACGAAGAAACCGCGCGACAACGCCGGTTTGTCTTCGAGAAGGATCGCGACCTGTTCCTCGTCGCCCGCGTGCTGGTGCGTGTGGTGCTTTCGCGTTATGCCGGCGTGGCGGCGGCGGCGTGGAACTTCACTGAGGATGCCCACGGCAAACCGGAAATCGCCGGGCCCGCCGAGGGTATCGGGTTGCGATTCAACCTGTCCCACACCGGCGGGATGGCCACCTGTGCCGTTACGCGGAATCACGACGTCGGCGTAGATGTGGAGAACGTGAACCGGCGTGTAAGCATGACCGAACTCGCACGGCGGTACTTCGCGGCCCGGGAGGCCGAGGCGATCGAACGGCTTTCCGGTGCGGCACAGCGAGAGCGGTTCTTCGCGTACTGGACACTGAAGGAAGCCTATGTGAAGGCGCGCGGGCTGGGCCTCTCGATTCCGCTGGACGGATTCGCGTTTGAGTTCGATTCCCGCGACAATGCCCGCATTGTGTTCATGGACGCGGTCACGGATTCCGCCGCTGATTGGCAGTTCGCGCGGTTCCAACCGAGCCGGCCACACCGGATCGCCGTCGCGATTCGGGCCCCGTCGGACAGACCGCTCGCGATTTCGATACAGGAGATGATCCCACCGGGGGGATTCGATACCGTATGAACCATCTGAAACGTTTCAGTGAATGGATGCTTCGCCAACGGTTTCCGCTCGTGCCGGTGCTCGCGGGACTGCTGCTGGCGTTGCCGGGGCTTTGGGGTGGCTTGAACACGGACGACCTCATGATGCGGGCGCTGACCGTCGGGCGGCGTCCGCTGCCAGGCATCGAAGACACGCCGTGGCAGCCGAACACGATCCTCGTAGGGGACGCCGACTACAACCACACGCTGATGGACTACGGATGGATTCCCTGGTGGGCCGATCCCGAATGCCGCATCATCTTCCTGCGCCCGCTGACCGCGGTGACGCACATGCTCGACTATCTCGTCTGGCCGGACCAGCCGTGGCTGATGCATCTGCAGAGTCTTCTGTGGTACGCGCTTCTCATCGCCGCCGCCGCGATGCTGTACCGGCGAGTGCTGGGCCATGCGATGCCGGCGTGGTTCGCCGCGCTGGCGGCGTTGTTGTTTGCCATCGACTACAGGCATGCGATGCCGGTCGGCTGGATCGCCAACCGCTGCACATTGTCGGCGGCGCTGTTCACCTGCCTGAGCCTGCTGGCGTACGACCGCTGGCGACAGGATGGCTGGAAACCCGGCGCTGCACTCGCACCGCTGGCGCTGGCCGCATCGCTGCTCTCGAAGGAATCCGGGCTCTGTGCACTTGCCTATCTGCTTGCATACGCAGTCTTTCTCGATCGCGGACCTCTCTGGCGACGGTTGGCGGCCATGGTCCCCTGCCTGCTCGTCGGCGTGGCGTGGGCTGCGTGCTACAAAATGTTCGGCTACGGTGCGTTCGCCTCAGGCGGCTACATCGAGCCGTTACACGATCCCGTCCTGTTTGCGGAGCAGTTCGCACGCAACGCTCCGATCCTCTTGCTGTCGCAGTTGGGAGTACCGTCATCAGACACAAGCCTGTTCCTCTCGGCGTCCGCATTCTGGTGGCACTGGGGATGGGCAATCGTGTATCTGGCCCTGCTGAGCGTCTTGCTCGCACCGCTGCTGGCCCGGGACCGGGTCGCCCGCTTCTGGGCGGCGGGGATGGTGCTCTGCGTGGTGCCCGTATGCGCCACGGTAACGAACGACCGACTGCTCATGTTCGTTAGCCTGGGCGCGATGGGACTGTTAGCGCAGTGGCTTGGTGCGTGGACGCACAGGACGCTGCCGGTGCCGCGGTCGGCTGTTCGCCGCGGGCTGGTGCGTGTGTTCGCGCCGGTGCTGATCGGGGTGCACGTCGTGGTGGCCATCATTCTCTTTCCCGTGAGCACGATGTACATGCAGAAGAGCGGCACATACTTCAACGAGTATTTCGCCACGTTTCCGCAGGACGCCCAGATCGAGGAACAAACCGTTGTCGTTGTAAACGCGATCTCCTGGTACAGCCACCTGTTTCTCATCCAGTCGCGGCGGTACACCGGCAAACCGTTGCCGGAGCGCAGTCTCAGCCTTCTACCGTCGGCGGCGCCGGGAACGCTGACGCGGACCGATGCCCGCACGCTAGTGGTGCGCCCGACACTGGGCTATCTGCCACCGGCCGGATTCCCGCGAGATCATGGCCAGGGGGCGCCGCCCTTCTCGTTTGGCTACATGCTGCAGCGACTTGATCTGATCCTGCGCCGTCCCGATCATCCGATGCAACTTGGCGAGACGGTCGAACTGACGACGGCCACGATCGAGATCACGAATGTGACGGCGGACGGCCGACCGGCGGAAGCCACGTTCCGGTTCCGCGTGCCGCTCGAAGACGCGTCGCTGCGGTGGCTGCACGTGACGGAGTATGGGTATCGACCGTTCACGCCACCAGCGGTCGGCGAAACCGTCCGCGTCTGGGACGCGCCGGAAGATGCGGTCGCGTGGCTGCGTAATGTTGGCAAGACACCACCGGCAGAGAACTGACGGCGACCGGAGACACTGGCGAATGCGCCGCCAGTGCCCGCTGAGCTTCGACGGCCGGAGCCCGGCGCACGTTGCGTTTTAACCCAATATGCTGCTCCTATGAGTCGAAACCCGTTTCAGAATACGGTTGCAATAGTCACCGGCGGCGCGTCGGGCATCGGGCGGGCGCTTTGCGAAGCGCTCGGACGGCACGGGGCAACTGTCGTCGTGGCCGACGTCGATGAAAGCGGGGCCAAACAGGTTGCCGATGCCATCCCCGGCGGCCGGGCGCAGGCCGCCACACTTGACGTTACGCAAGGCGAAGCCGTGCGGGCGCTCGTCGAGGCCACGGTTCGCGAGCACGGCCGACTCGATTATCTGTTCAACAATGCGGGCGTCGCCCTGGCCGCCGAGGTGCGCGACATGACGCTCGAGCACTGGCGGCGTATTCTCGACGTTCACCTCTGGGGCGTGATTCACGGAACGATGAGCGCCTATCCGATCATGCTCCGCCAGGGTTTCGGTCACATCGTCAACACAGCGTCGATCGCCGGCCTGTTACCCGGACCGGTGATGACGGCATACTCCACGGCCAAGCACGCGATTGTCGGCCTGAGTCTCTCGTTGCGATGCGAGGCGGCGGAACTCGGCGTCCGCGTCAGCGTGGTCTGTCCGGGATTTGTCCGATCGAGGATCTTTGAGCGGGCCGCGGTCGTCCAACCGCGATGGGATGAACCACGCGAGGTGTTCCAGGCATGCCTCGACGCCGCGGTACCACCGGAACGCATGATGGATTGCACCCGGGCCGCCGAAGCGATTCTCGCCGGTGTGCGGCGCAACCGCGGCCTGATCATCTTCCCGTTCCGGACCTGGCTGGCGTGGTGGCTATATCGGCTCTGGCCACCGTTGCTCCGGCCAATCGCACAGAGCACGCTGGCGGCGTTTCGCGGACAGCCGTAAGCACGGTGTCACTCCGTCGCGTTTTCATCCTTGAGCATGTGATCGAGCATGGCATCGACCTGATCGTCGGAGAGCCCGTCCACATCCTCCGGCAAGGGCGTTCCGTGATGCGCCAGTTGCAGCGGCTGCGGCTCAGTGGCCCCGTCGGCCGGAGCCTGGCTGCTGAGATACGTCGCCAGTTCGCTGATCGTCGGATAATCGAAGACCAGCGTCGTCGGCAGCGAATGGCCCACACCTCGTTCGAGGCTGTTCTTGAGTTCGACAGCCATCAGCGAATCCAGGCCAAGCTCGCTGAGATGCTGGCCCGGGTCGGGCGCCCGTGAGAGATCCAAGCCGAGGACCTTGGCCGTCTGCTCCTGCACGTAGCCGAGAAGCAGAACATTCCGTTGCTCGCCGTCCGATGCCGAAGCCAGCTTCTGGCGGAACGCGTCGTATGTCTCGGTCGGCTTCTCGTGGCGGATCGCCTGACGCGCCTGGCCGACGAGATCCGTGAACATCCGCGGCTCGACGCCCGCGGGGAAGTGCCGCACGAACTGGGCCCAGTCGACCGGCAGGACGGCCGTCTGCACCGGGTCGGAGCGCAGCAACTCGTCAAACGCCGCGACGCCGTTGTCGATCGAGATCGTGCCGAAACCCTGAGCCTTCCACTTGCGCACTTCGTCGTCGCCGACCTTGGTGGCGGCACCGGTCTGGGCCCACGGGCCCCAGTTGATGCTCAGCCCACACCGCCCGCGCCCACGCCGGGCATGCGCCAAGCCGTCCAGGAAGGCGTTGGCCGCCGCGTGATTGCCCTGCGCCACGGAGCCGAGCAGTGCCGCCGCTGACGAGAACAGGATGAAGAAATCAAGCGGCGTGTCCATCGTGCGCGTGTGCAGATGCCATGCCCCCCGAACCTTGGGACCGAGGACCTTGGCGAATCGATCCCATGACTGGTTCACGAGCACGCCGTCGTCCAGGACACCAGCGGAATGCATGATGCCGCGAAGGGGCGGCATCGCCGATTCGATTTCCGCGAAGATGCGTTCGACGTCTTCGCCGCGAGTCACGTCACCTCGCAGAACGCGCACCTCGGCCCCGTCGCGTTGCAGTTCTGCAATTGCCGCCTTTGCCTCGTCCGACGCGCTGCGCCGGCCCATCAAAACGATGTGGCGGGCTCCGCGATCGACCATCCAGCGCGCGAAGACAAGGCCGAGGCCGGTCAGTCCGCCGGTAATCAGATACGTCGCGTCCGACCGCAATGCGTCAGGCAGCCGCGCGGCCGGTTGGCATCGCTCGGGGTCCTGCGTCATGACGATCTTGCCGATGTGGCGGGCCTGCGCCATGTAGCGAAACGCTTCGATAACCTGTGTGATCGGGTACACGCGGACGGGCAACGGCTTGAGTGAACCGTCGGCGACGAGCGCCATCACCTTTCGCATATAGCGTCCGACCACCTCGGGTTCGGCGACCGCCATCCGATCCAGGTAAACCACGTCGTAGGAAATGCCGTTCTTGAGGGTGGCGATGCGGGCCTCGTCCCAGATATCCGCCTTACCGATCTCGACAAAGCGACCGTTCGGCGCAAGCACCGCCATGCTTCGCGTGATGAATTCGCCGGCAAGCGAATTGAGGACGATGTCGACGCCACGCCTGTTCGTCAGCCGCATGATCTCGTCGGCGAAATCAAGCGAGCGAGAATCCATCACGTGCTGGATGCCGAGCGACTTCAAGAAACGGCGTTTGCGCGGACTACCCGCGGTGGCATAGATCTCGGCTCCGGCATGCCGTGCAAGCTGTACGGCCGCAAGCCCGACGCCACCGGCCGCGGCGTGGATCAGCACCTTGTCGCCGGCCGCCATGCGACCGAAATGATGCAGGCCGTAGTACGCCGTCCAGAACGTGGTCGGAATGGTTACCGCCTCTTCCGGCGACAGCCCCGCCGGCTTGGGCACGGCCATGTGCGCATTCGTGGTGACGTACATGCTGAAGCTGGCCGGCGCCAACGCGAGGACCTCGTCACCGACCTGGAAGCTGGTCACACCCTCGCCGACGGCTACCACCCGGCCGGCACATTCACCGCCGAGCGGCCCGGGGTCGGTCGGGCACATGTCCAGTGCGGTCAGTACGTCGAGGAAGTTCAGCCCCGTCGCCACCACACGGATCTCGATCTCGCCCAGGCCGGGCGCACGGCGGGCCACCGGCACAAACCGGAGGTTGTCGAGCACGCCGTAGCTGTCCATCTCGAGCCGGAACGGCTCATCGGCGGGCAGCGCCAGCTCATGCTTCGACCGGCGAGCATCCGCCTCGCTGCGCACGAGCCGGGCCACGTGGCGATCACCACCGCGGAAGCCGACCTGATCCTCGGAATCGTCCGCCGCGATCTCCGCCAGAAGTGACTGTGCAGAGGCATCTGATTCGCTCCAGGGGTCGAGATCGACGCGCGTGCAGCGGAAGTTCGGATGCTCGCGGGCAATCACACGAGCCAGCCCCCACAGCGATGCTTGCGCTACCGCCAGATCCGTTGGCTCAATCTCGACGGGCTGGGCACCGCGCGTCACGAGCCACAGACGACCAACCGCATCGGCGCGTTTCGCCAGCGCCTGGACGAGATGCAGGGCCGTCCCGCATGAAAGCACCTGCGCTGCATCCAGCAACGCGGGCGTCAGTTCATCCGGCGCCGGTGTGTCGAGACTCCACAAGTGCACAATGCCCGCGAACTCGGTGTGTCCCGCGCCGTGCAAATCCTGCAGGAGCCGTTGGAAATGTCCGGCCTTCGCTGGGTTCATCTGCCACGGCCGGCCGTTGGCGGGCGCGTACGTCTGGCCGGGGTGCACGAGCGTGCAGGTGCTTCCATCCGCGGTCAGCCGGTCTGCCAGCGCCGCGCCGACGCCGTCGCGGTCGGCGAGAATCAGCCAGTGGCCCGGGCGCCCCGTCACCGTCGGCGTTGTGGAATTGTGCGCGACGAGCAGCGACTGCTCGAATTTCTCATCCTCGCGGCCGGCCCCACCCACGGCGGTTGGATCCGTCAAACCCGCTTCGGCCAGCAGCGTCAGCCATTGGCGCCGCGTCAGCAGCGCATGATCCGGGCGCAGGTCGGTATCGGCGAAACGCCACCAACCCTCGGTCAGCCCGAAGATCAGATCCGCCCAGGCCATGCGCGCCGTTGTCTCGACCAGGATCAGCATGCCACCCGGCGCGAGGAGCTGTCGCACGTTCGTGAGCGTCTGGCGCAGGTCCCGCGTGGCGTGCAGCACGTTAACGGCGAGCACCACGTCGAACCGCTGGCGGTCGAAGCCCTGCGACGCCGGATCGCGTTCGATGTCGAGCAGTTCGTGCCGGACGAAGGGCCGGTCCGCGAACTTCTGGCGCGCGTGGGCGAGGAACAGCGGAGAGACGTCACTGAAGACATATTCCGTCCGATCCGGAGACAGGTGCTCCAGGGCACATGTTGTCGTACCACCGGTACCGGCACCGATCTCCAGCACGCGAAGTGTGCGGTCCGCCGGCGTGGCGGCCATGGCCCGGCCAAGCAGCTCGCCGACGAGCCGATTACTCGTCTTTGCGAAGGGCGAGCCCTCGTAGACCTGCTCGAGGTGCGAGACCGACCCGTTCGGGAACAGCAGGTCGAGCGAATCGCACTTGCCCCGCAGGACATCGGCCAGCCGTGATGCGCATCGGCCGAGCAGGCCGAGTTCCGCATTGCACGTGGGGAAGTCGGCCATGAGCTTCGACCAGGTTGCCTGGGCATTCGTCGCGGCCGGCCGGCGCCGCACTTCCCAGCCGGCATCCGTCACCCGAAGGAGGCCCGATGATGCCAGCATCCGCAACATCGAGGCGAACAGCCGCCGGTGAATCGTTGCCACCCTCAGTTTGTCAGCCAGTTCATCCGTCGAGAAGCGATCGCCGACGGCCGGCGCGAATCCGAGCGACTGCATCGCTTCGAGGACGTACGCCACACTGAGTGAATCCATCTTGACGATCAGATCGGCATAGATCGACAAACCGTGCTCAACGGTCAGCGCCGCCAGCAGCGACTCGACCTCACCGGCCAGCGCCTGCGGCGCTGGGAGCTGGGCCGCCGGTTGGGCCAAAGTCGTGAGTGGACGCGGCTGCCATCGCACCTCGTACAGCCAGTCCGCAAGACTCTTCTGCGTGATCCGCATCAGAGCTTCGCGGCTCGCCCGTTTGAGGCGCAGACCCTCGACCACGACCACTGGCCGACCGGACTCGTCGAAGAGCCGTACATCAACGGTAACCATGTCCGAGACGGCGGCGTCACCGCTGCGCAGCACACCGTGGCTCCACATTTCGGCGCCTGGCGTACCGAGCCAGCGGAGGCGGTCGAGGCCGACCGGAATGAAGATGCCATGCTCGACGCCCTCGGCACTGGCGCCGCCGAGCGCCTGGAACATCGAATCGAGCATCACCGGATGCACGCGATACTCGCCCATCTCCACGTTGAGCGGTTCGGGCAGGCGAATCCGCGCGAGGCATTCGTTCTCGCCGGCCCACAGGGCATCCAGACCACGGAATCGCGGGCCAAACGCCAGGCCCGCGCCGTTCAACTGCTGGTAGTAGTCCTCCACGGCGACGGGCGTCACACACCGCTTGCGCAGTGCCGAGAGCAGCGTCGGCTCGGGTTCCATCGCCGCACCGGCATCGCTGCGCACGAGGCCCGCCGCGTGCAGGGCCCATTTCTCATCGGCCCCATCCGGAGCGGATACGAGGCTGAGAATCTCAAACCGCGCCCCGCCCGACTCCTGCGGCCGGAGGATCGACTGGACCGTCCGCACGGCATCGGCTTCGAACACGAGCGGTTCGTTGATCGAGACGTCCTCGACGACAAGCGGACCATCGCCCTGCGTTTCAGCACCGGCGGCCAGGGCCATCTCGAGATAAGCTGCGCCGGCGAGGATCACCATGCCATGAACGCGGTGGTCGGTGAGGAATTCCGGACTCGTTGCAGTCAGGGCCGACTCGAACTGCACGTCGCGCAGCGCGGATCGCAGCCGACACCCAAGCAACGGATGCAACACGCGACGTGAGGTTGGTGAAGTCTGCAAACCCGCCTTTCGCCGAGCCTCCGACGCTTCCATCCAGTACTGTTCACTCTGGAACGGATAGGTCGGCAGCGCCAGGCGACGCCGCGGATAATCGCTGTCAAAGCCGGCCCAATCGATGTCCACACCCTGCGTGTAGAGGCGAGTGAGGCTCTGCAGCATCTGCTTCCAGTCGGACTGGCCCTTGCGCAGGGAATTGAGCCATACGCGACCGCCGCGATCGACACATTGGCGGCCCATGCCGAGCAGTGTCGCACCAGGACCGACTTCGAGAAAGAGTCCCGTACCTTCGTCCACCAGCGCCCGCATCCCATCCAGAAAGCGAACGGGGCGGCGGATGTGGTCGCACCAGTACGCCGCCGAACCGATTTCGTCGTCGGCGGCCAGCTTGCCGGTCACGTTCGAGATCAGCGACACCTCCGCCGGGCGATAGGTCACCTTCGCCACGATGCGCTCGAACTCGCCGAGCATCGGTTCCATCAACGCAGAATGGAAGGCATGCGAGACAGGCAACGCCTGCGCACGGACGCCGTCGGCCGCCAGTGCGGCCAGGACGGCCTCAACCGCCTTCGGGGCGCCCGAGATGACCGTGTGTTCCGGTCCGTTGTACGCCGCGATTGTGACGGCACCGGACTGGCCGCGGATCGCTGCCTCCACCCGATCCGCGTCGGCGAACACCGACGCCATCGCGCCAGAGCCCGGGCAACCGTGCATCAGGCGTGCACGTGCGGCAATCAATTCCAGGCCGTCGGCCAGCGTAAAGACGCCCGCGAAACAGGCCGCCGCAACTTCGCCGATACTGTGCCCGAGACACGCGGCCGGCTCGACGCCCCACGCCCGCCACAACGACGCCAACGCGTACTCCAATGCAAACAACGCCGGCTGCTGATAGACCGTCTCGCGCAGGTGCTGCTCCGCGTCGTTGTCGAACAGTAACGCGAGCAGCGGACGATCCAGGTGCGGCCGCAGGTAAGCGTCGCATTCGTCGAGGATCTTGCGGAACGTCGGCTGGGTTTCGTACAACTCGCGCGCCATGCCGGCGTATTGGCTGCCCTGGCCGGTAAACAGAAACGCGACCTTCGGCCGATGGCCAACCGGGCAGTGGCCTTCGACGAGGTCCGAGGCCTTCTCACCGGCGGCAAACGCGGCGAGGCGGCCTTGCAGCTCCGCGGCCGAACCGGCGACCATCGCCAGCCGATGCGCGAAATGCGAGCGGCCGGCATTAGCCGTGAAGCCGACATCCGCCAAGCAAGCATCCGGATTCGCGGCGAAATAGTCGGCATAGCGCCCGGCCATGTCGCGCAAAGCCGGTTCGGTCTTCGCGGAAAGGGCCAGCACATGCACGGGACGATCGACCTCGGCGGCCGGGATTTCGATTTCGGGCGCTTCCTCGACGACGAGGTGCGCGTTGGTTCCGCTGAAGCCGAAAGAGCTAACCCCCGCACGACGGGGCTGCTGGCCCGCCGGCCACGGCACCGATTCGGTCGGCACGGTGATCGGCCAGGCGTCCCAGTCGATGAGCGGGTTCGGTGTCTCGAAGTGCAGGTGCCGCGGGATTTCGCCATGTTGCATCGCCAGGATGACCTTGATCAGGCCCGCAGCGCCGGCCGCCGTCTCCAGATGGCCAATGTTCGTCTTGACCGACCCGACGAGGAGCGGCTTGTCCTTCGAGCGGTGCTGGCAGAAGACCGAGCCCAGCGCCTGCAACTCGATCGGATCGCCCAAGGACGTACCCGTGCCGTGCGCCTCGATGTAATCCACATCCGCCGGCTCGACCCCGGCGACGGCCAGTGCACGCCGGATCAACACCTCCTGGGCCGGACCGTTCGGGACGGTCAGGCCCGTGCTGCGACCATCCTGATTGACCGCGGAACCGCGAATCAGTGCGAGAATGCGATCGCGGTTCTTGATGGCATCGGACAGGCGTTTGAGCACGACGATGCCGCAGCCCTCGCCGCGGACGAAGCCGTTCGCCGACGCGTCAAAGGTCTTGCAGTGGCCGTCGGATGAGAGCATGCGCATCTTGCACGCGATGATCGTCGAGATCGGCGACAGCACGATGTTGACGCCGCCGGCCAGCGCGACGTCACACTCGCCGGCACGCAGCGCCTGGCATGCAAGGTGCGTAACGACCAGCGCGGAAGAGCACGCCGTATCGACGGACATCGTCGGACCCCGCAGCCCCAGCGTGTACGCGATGCGGCCCGTGGCGATACTGCACGCGCTGCCCGAGCCCGTGTGCAACTCGACACTGGCCGGATCGTCGAACTTGATCATCAGGCGTGAATGATCGTTGTGGCCGACACCCATGAATACGCCGGTGTTCGTTCCCGCAAGTTTGTCGGGGGCCTGGCCCGCGTGCTCAAGGGCCTCCCAGGCCACCTCGAGCATGAGGCGTTGCTGCGGGTCCATCGTGATTGCCTCGCGTGGCGCGATGCCGAAGAACGGCGCGTCGAAGCGGTCGATATCGTGCACATAGCTCATGTGCCGGGTGTACATCTTGCCAGCCGCGTCAGGGTCGGGATCGTAGTAGGCGTCGACGTCCCACCGGCTCGGCGGCACCTCCGTGACGGCGTCGATCCCGTCGCGCATCAGACGCCAGAACGCCTCCGGATCGGCCACGCCGCCGGGGAACCGGCATGCCATGCCAACGATCGCGATCGGCTCACTGCCGGCGCGGCGCGTCGCCTCAAGCTGTTTCTCCAGCGCCTCGATCGCGAGGTAAGCCCGCAACAGAGGAGATTGCTCGTCGCCGTTCTTGGATGGACTACAACTCATTCACTCCGCCTCTCTTGCATGGCATTCAGTTTCTCGATCAGGAGCCGCTCGAGTTCGGCTTCCGACAGCGCCCCGAGTTCCTCGGCCCGCACGCTTTGGCCGGCCGCATGGTGTTGCAGCGCCGGCCCTGGTGGGGGCTCCGCCGCACCGGGCCTCAGCAACAGCGCCGCCAGGTGTTCGCCCAACGCCTCAACCGTTGGGCAGTTGAACAGCAACGTTGCCGGTAACGTACAGTCCAGGCTCGTCGCCAGCGCCTTGCGCAGCTCGATCGCCAGCAGCGAATCGAGCCCCATCTCCTTCAGGGGCCGTTTCGGATCGATCGGCCGGTCCGCGCCAAGACCGAGCGCCTTCGCCGTCATCGCCCGAACGTGGCCGTGCAGCAACTCCTTGCGCTGCCGTGCGGGCGATGCACGCAAACGCTCCAGGAACGCCGACGGGCACGCCGCTTCCGCGAGCACGCTCGGAGCCGCCTCGCGCAGGCCGCGCAACAGGGACGAGCCCGCCCCCAAGGATACCGGTTCCAGAAATGTCTGCCAGTCGATCCGCAACACGCCAACCTGCGGCGGGCTGTCGGCCTGCATAAGGTACCCCAGGGCCGCCAGGGCCTGCTGTGGCGCGATGATGCCGACGCCGCGACGCGCCATCCAGCCGCCCACGTCCTGGTTGACCACCGCGCCGACGTCACCCCAGGCACCCCAGTCCAAACTCAGAGCGGGAAGGCCTTGCTTCCGGCGGTACTGAGCCAGCGCGTCGAGGAAGACCGAGGCAGCAGCATGATTCGCCTGGCCGGCCGAGCCGAGCAGGCCGACGGCGGATGAGAACAGGACGAAGAAGTCGAGCGGTCGATCGGCCGTAAGTCGATGCAGGTTCCACGCGCCAAACACTTTCGGCGCCATAACCGTCGCGAACCGCTCCCAGCTCTGGTGGACGAGCACGCCATCGTCGAGCACACCCGCCGCATGGATGACGCCGCACAATGCCGGCATCGCCGCGCCGATCTCCGACAGCACTCGCCACACATCGGCCTCGCGAGCCACGTCGCCACGCAGGACCCGGACATGGGCACCGGCAGCTTCGAGTTCGCGCAGCATGTCCCGCGCGGCTTCCGACGGACCGCCACGCCCCATCAGTACAAGGTGACGGGCGCCGCGTTCGACGAGCCAGCGGGCGACCGCCTGACCGAGACCGCCGAGGCCGCCCGTAATGAGGTACGTGCCGTCGGCGCGCATGCACGTCGGCTCGCGCGGCACCGCCGGGGGTCCGGAGCGAACCAAGCGCGCAACGTATCGGTTCCCCGCACGATGAGCGACCTGATCTTCGCCATCATCGGCCCGCAGAGCCATCACGAGTGCGGCTGCCACGACGCCCGCGTCAAGGTCCGCGTCGAGGTCGATCAGCCGGCTGTGCAACTCGGGATGCTCCGACGCAAGCACGCGGCCGAAGCCCCAGAGCGGCGCCTGCGCCACGTTCGCCCGACCGAACTCCACGTCCACCGACTGGGCGGCGAGGGTAGCCAACCACAGACCGGCGACCGGCGACAGGTTCGCGCTTATCATCGCCTGCACCAGGTGCAGGGCACCGCCGCACACCATCGCCTGGCCAGATTCGAGCGTTACCGTCGTCGGCTCTACTTCCACCGCCAGATCGATCGCCCATAGATACACGACGCCAACAATGGGGTCGGTGCTGGAAATGCCAATTTCCTCAAGCAGCCTCGCGACGTCATCGGGCTTCGCCGGATCGATCTCCCATTCGCCTGCGCCTGTCTGACCGTACCGTTGACCGGGCCGCACGCAGATCACACGCGATCCGCTCGCCTCCATGCGCGTCGCCAGCGCGGCAGCGACACCGCCTTTGTCCGCGAAGATCAGCCACCGCCCTGCCGGCAACGATGCAGAAGGTGTGGCGGCCGACGGCTCCCACTGCACGGCGTACAGAAGCTCGTTGACATCCGTGGCGTCCGCGGACTCGACGCGCGGCGCGGCGACGAACTTCAAGTGAAGCCCGCATGTTTCTGCAATGATCCGGCCGCTCTCGGTGAATAGAGTCGCGTCGAAGACCGCCTCATCGGACTCAGCCTGACTGTCGTCATGGCGAACGACGTGGCTGTAGAGCCGTTGACCGGCTGGGGCGAACAGGCGGAATTCATCCACGCCGACCGCAACAGGCACGGCCTCTGCCCCGTGACGCGACTCATGCAACAGTACGCCGGCCGCCTGCCAGCACGCATCCAGGAGCACCGGATGGATCCGATACGCGTCAGCCTCGTGTTGCAGCGATGCGGGCAGATTGACCAGCGCCAGACTCTGCCCGTGGCCGACCCAGACGCGATGCAGCCCGCGAAATGCCGGACCGAATCCCAGCCCCTTTGCGTCGAGGTCGCGATAGAACGCATCGGCAGCAAGCGTCTGCGGACAATCTGCCCGTCGCTCGGCATAGGACACATGGCGCGGACCGTCGAGATCCATCGGTGTCGAACGGATCATGCCGGACACATGAAGCGTCCAAGCGGCACCATGGTTCAGTACATCAGCGACAACGCTTCGAATCTCAAAATCCGCTTCATCCGGGCTGCGGGGGCGAACAGTCATCTCTACCGCACGCGCCGAGCCGTCTTCCAGCGGCAGCGGTGCGTGCAGCCGAAGCCCCGTGACCTGGACCGAATCCCCGGCGAAAACCTGCCCAGCCGCTGCCAACGCCATCTCGACGTACCCGGCCGCGGGGAACAGCGCCAGATCGCCGACGTGATGATCCGCCAGATACGCCGGCCGCGAAGGTCTCAACACGGCCTGGAATCGGTGCTCGCCCGAGGCGGATCGCACCCGTCGTCCCAGCAACGGGTGCACGTCATCGGCGCGACCCGCGCCCCGCACCGACTGCCCCACCGGCAGGCCGTCTACCCACAATCGCTCGCGTTCGAATGGATACGTCGGCAGCGGGACGCGCGGAAACCGCGCATCGCCATACACCAATGACCAGTCGATTGAAGCGCCGGCAGCGTAGGCTTCGGCCGTTTGTTCCAAGTGCCTCTTACGGTCGCATGACTCGCAAGGCAACGGCCCGTGGACGTCGAGGCTGTTGACCTGACCTACGGCCTCTTGTGGTCCACCCTTCCCGTCGGCAAATGCGGCAAGGCGTTGGCGCAGATCATCGCGCGAAGTTGCCACGATCGCCAGCCGATGCTCGAAGTGGCGCCGGCCGGTGTTCGCCGTGAAGCAGATGGCCTCCAACGGCACGTCCGGGTGACATTCGAGATACATGGCGTAACGGCCGGCCAGGGCGCATAGCGCCGACTCGGTTCGCGCGGAAATGCAAAGCAGTTCCGAAGCGGACGGGTTGCCCTCTGGAACCGGGACGAGCGATGGAGCTTGTTCCAGGATTACGTGGGCATTCGTCCCACTGGCACCGAAGGCGCTGACGCCGGCCAGTCGCGGCCTGTCGTCGACCGGCCACGGCGTGCATGTCGTTGGAACGACTGCCGGCATCGCGTCCAGATCGATTTCGGGGTTTACCTGTCGCAGATGCAAGTGCGGCGGAATCTCGCCGTGCTGCAACATCAGCACAACCTTCATCAGCCCGGCGATGCCGGCGGCAGACTCGGCGTGGCCGATATTCGTCTTGACCGAGCCGATGTGCAGTGGCCAATCCGCCGGCCGACTGCCTCGGAAAACGCCCGCAAGCGCCCGCACCTCGATCGGATCGCCGAGCGATGTGCCGGTGCCGTGCGCCTCGACGTAGCCGATCTGCGCAGGCTCGGCGTGGGCATTGGCTAGCGCATCGCGGATCAACGCCTGTTGCGCCGCACCATTCGGCACGGTGAATCCACTGCTGGGCCCATCCTGATTAACCGCCGAACCACAGATGATCGCCAGCACCCCATCGCCGTCGGCCAGAGCATCAGCCAGTCGTTTGAGCACAACAATACCGCAGCCTTCGCTGCGCACGAACCCATCGGCCGACGCATCGAAGGTCTTGCATCGTCCTTCCGGCGACAGCAGATTCGTACGCGAGGCCACAGAGGTCATGTCCGACGAGAGAATGACATTCGCCCCGCCGGCCAATGCCATCCGGCATTCTCCGGTCCGCAGGCTCTGACACGCGAGATGCACCGCGACCAGCGACGACGAACACGCGGTATCTACGACCAAACTCGGGCCGTGCAGGCCGAGGAAGTAGGATAAGCGCCCAGCCGCGGCGTTGAGCGCGTGGCCCATCAACGCATGACCGGTCAGATCGTCCGGCCGACTGGCACGCGTCAACACCTGGCGATAGTCGTTCGCGGTCAGGCCGATGAACACACCCGTTCGGCTTCCGGCAAGCGTGTCGGACGCCACGCCGGCGCGTTCGAGCGCTTCTGAGCCCACTTCGAGTAACAGACGCTGTTGGGGATCCATGTGCGCCGCTTCGCGCGGCGCGATGCCGAAGAAATCGGCGTCGAACCATTCGATATCCGTCAGGAAACCGCCCCGCTGCCCCCCTGGCGTGTCGGCGCTGGCGTCGCCAAAGACGCCGAGCGCCAACCGCTGTGGCGTGATCTCAGCGACCGCATCGCCACCGGCCCGAAGCAAGTCCCAGAACGCGTCCGGATCGGCCACACCACCGGGGAAGCGACAGCCCATGCCGATGATCGCGATTGAATCCGACGCTCCCTCCTCGCCAGCGAACCGGGTGGGCGACGCGGATATCCGTGGAGCAACATCCCCACCGGTCAGTCCCTGCGCGATGGCATCTGCCAGTTGTTCGATCGTTGAATGTTCGAAAAGCAACGACGAGGCGAAGGTCTGCCCCGTCGCCCTCTCCAGGCGGCCTTTCAGCTCGACCGCCGTCAGCGAATCCATGCCGAGTTCGAAGAATCCGCGTCGCACATCGACGGGATGGTCCTCGTCGAATCCGAGCACATCCGCCACTTCGGCCCGAATGTGGTTAACCAGCGTTGACCGCCGTTCAGCCATGGAGCCGAACACCAGGGACTCCTTCAACGCCGGCGCAGGCACATCGGCCACCGCCTCGCTTTCAGCCGGCGCAACAACGATGCGGTCGAGCAAGGGCCGCCGCATCTTCGCCTGAAAGACTGGCCTGAATCGCGCCCAATCGACGTCGGCGCAGATAGCCTGCACTGCATTCTCGCGGATCAGCTCGCCCAGCACCGTGAACGCCGCTTCGGTCGGAATCGCCTCGATGCCGATACGGGCCAGCGACGTCTCCAATTCGGCCGACTGCATCCCGCGCTCGGAAAGCCGCGCCCAGTTGACACTCAGTGCCGGCAGGCCGTTCGCACGGCGCTCGTGTGCCAGTGCGTCGAGGAAGTGATTCGCCGCCGCGTAATGCGCCATGTGCCGCGAACCCCAGATCGCCGCCGCCGAAGAGAACAGTACGAAGAAATCCAGCTCGCATCGCTGCGTCGCCCGATGCAGGTTCCACGCGCCGGCACACTTGGGCCGCAGCACGGCCTCCAGCGATTCGGCGGACATATCGGTCAGCGCATCGAACCGCGTCACACCGGCCGCGTGCACAACGCCCCGCAACGGTGGCAGATTCCCACGAATCTCGTCGAATAGCCGCTCGACGTCTGCCGTGCAGGCCACGTCGCCCTGTACGACGTGCACACGCACGCCGGCCGCCTCGAATGTACGCAGTACGGCACCGGCCGCGTCGGTTGGCGCGCTTCGTTGCATCAGCACAAGGTGGCGTGCGCCACAATCGACCAGCCACCGCGCCACGAGCAGGCCGAGCCGCCCGAGCCCGCCGGTGATCAGGTAACTCGCATCGACCCGGAGGCGCAGCGGCTCGGCGACGGCCGGCTTCACCTCGCGCGGGAGCAGCCTCGCCACGAAGCGATGGCCGTTACGCCAGGCCGTCTGGTCCTCGCCATCCGGCGCGGTCAGTTCGCTCGCCAGCGCCGCCGCGTTCATCTCCACCACCGCGTCGGCGTCCAGATCGACCAGGCCCCCCCATCGCGTCGGCTCCTCCAACGCCACGGTACGCCCGAAGCCCCACAAGGGCGCCTGGGCCGTGGACAACCGCTCGGCCCGACGAACGGCCTGCGCGCCGCGTGTCACGAGCCACAGGCGACCCGCGCGCGGCCCTTCGCAACGCTGCATCGCCTGCATCGCGCGAAGCGCACCACAACAGCCAAGCGCATACGCGGCATCCAGCGATTCGCTGTTGAGCTCTTCGGACGACGGCACATCAAGGCCCCAGAAATAGGCAACGTGTACCGGCCCGGCAGAACCCGCCGCCGTCGCCTGCATGAGCGCATCGTATTGTTCGGACCGGTGGGGATCGATCGTCCGTTCGTCGGTTGTGGTGTCTTGGCATTGCCCGGCCGCGTGGACCAGCGTACACACGTCGCCCTGCTCGCGCAGACGCGACGCCGTAGCCGCGGCCACGCCGCCTTGATCGGCAAAGAACAGCCAGTGGCGACTCTCGCCCGCCGCCGCCCGCGCCAACAAGACCGATTGGTCAAACGCCGCATTGCCGGCCCGCACGGCCGCCGGCGTGCTGAGACTCGTCTCAGCCAGCACCCGCAACCACGTCGCCGAATCCAACAATGGGTAGTCGGGCCGCAGATCGTGATCCGTGAACTTCCACCAGCCTTCGGTCAGGCCAAAGATCAGGTCTGCCCAGCGCGGCCGCGAGGTAACCTCCGAAAGCATCAGCCAGCCGCCAGGCGCCACCAACGAACGCACATGCCGCAGGGTCTGCCGCAGATCCGCCGTCGCATGCAGCACATTCGCGGCGAGCACGACGTCGAATTGGCGCTCCGCGAAGCCCTGTGTCGCCGGATCACACTCGACGTCGAGCAGGCCGTATTCGACAAATGCGCATGCGGCAAACTTGCGCTGCGCCTGTTTCGCAAACAGCGGGGAAACGTCAGTAAAGACATATTCCGTCCGACCGGCCGGCACCATCGGCAATACGCCCGCCGTTGTCGCCCCGGTGCCGGCGCCAAGTTCCAGAATCCGGATCGGACGATCGGCCGGCCATTCCGCAAGGATGTGCGCAAGCGACTCGCAAACCAATCCGTTCGCTGCCCGCGCGAACGGTGCCCGCTCATAGAACGTCTCGAGTTCGGCCAACGAGCCGTTTGGAAACAACAGATCCAGCGGGCTGCAGCGGCCGCGCAACACATCCGCCAGCCGTATGCCGCATCGGCCGAGCAAGTCGAATTCGGCACTGCATGACGGATACATCTCCAGCAAGCCCGCGCGGTGCGATTCGGCCTGCGTCCAATCCGGCTCGCGAACGACATGCCATGTGTCATCGGCAGCACGAACCAACCCGGCTTCGGCCAGGATCCCAACGAGCCGGGCGAACAACCGATGATGCGCCGGCACGATGCCCAGCCGCTCGATCCGCTCCGCCACCGAGAAACGCTCGCCGATCACCAGCGCCCAGCCGAGATCCTCGAACGCCTCCAGTACGTACGCCACGCTGAGGGCGTCGAGTTCGGGCACGAGTGATTCGTACACGGCCATCGCGCCCGTCAGGTCACGATGCCGTGCACCGCCTTCGACGCGTTCAGCCACCGCCGCCGGCGGTGCCGCCTCACGCTTCGCCTGCCGGCGGGGCTCCCACTGCAGCTCGTAAAGCCACTCGGATCGAACCACGGGTTCTCGTGCAGACGATCGCACCGGGGCCTCCGGCGAAACCCAGTACCGCCGCCGCTCGAACGGATACGTCGGCAGACCGTGACACCGCCCAACCCCGCCCGCCTGCACGGCGGCCCAGTCCAGCGTGGCGCCGCCCACGTACGCGCGTGCGAGATCCGTCAATTGCGATGCCCGATTCGGGTCGTCGATTCGTGGCATAACTGCAACACCCGAATCGGCGGTCTCCGCTGTTCCGCCGACGCACCCTTCCGCGGCACGCCCCGCGGCGAATGAACGCAGCGCGTCGCGCAGGCGGTCGATCGAATCAGCAACGACCGCCACGCGGTGCGCGAAATGTGAACGGCCCGCGCCCGCCATAAAGCACACATCCGCCAGCGACACGTCCGCGTGCGATTCAAGATGATCGGCGTATTGCCCCGCCAAGGCGCGCACCGCGGGCTCAGTCCTGGCCGAAAGACACAGCAACTGCGGCCCGCGGCACTCGCGCGAAACGGCCGGCAACGGCGGCGAGGCCAGCACGACGTGCGCATTGGTGCCCGAGATCCCGAAGTTGTTGATTCCCACGAAGAACGGCCCAGGCTCGCCGGGCCAGGCCTGCGACTGCGTGATCATTCGCACCGGCAGCGCCTCCCACGGAATCTCCGGATTAGGCTCGTGGAAGTGCAGGCTTGGCGGAATCTGCCCGTGCTTGAAACACAGCGCAACCTTGATCAACGCGGCAATGCCGGAAGCTGATTCGGCATGACCGATGTTCGTCTTGACCGAACCGATCCAGCACGGCCGATCCGCGGGTCGGCCTTCGGCCACCACGGCTCCAATCGCCGGGATCTCGGCCAGGTCACCGACGACCGTACCGGTGCCGTGCGCCTCGATGTAATGCGCACAAGCGGGAGCGAGGCCGGCCTGGGCGAAAGCGCTCCGCATCACCTGTTCGAGGCTCTCGCGACTGGGCGCGACGATGCCGCCGTCCTTATTGCCCTTGTGATTGACCGCACTGCCCCGGATGACGGCGTAGATCGGGTCGCCGTCAGCCAACGCCACGTCCAGAGGCTTGAGCACGACGACGCCGACACCTTCGCTGCGCCCATAGCCGTCAGCGTGGGCATCGCCGAACTTGCAGTGGCCATCCGGCGCGAGCACATCACCGCGAGACAGACAGATATTGACATGCGGCTGGAGGATCAGGTTCACGCCGCCGGCCAATGCCAGCGTGCACTCGCGATTCCGCAGGCTCTGACACGCCAAGTGCACCGCCGTCAACGACGAGGAACAGGCGGTGTCGGTCATCAGGCTCGGGCCTTCGAGATTCAAAGAGAACGAGAGACGCCCGGCTGCGCTGAAGCGGCTTCCGCCGGAGGTCACGCGCAGATTGAGTTGGCGATGCCGGCGGAAGAGCAAGTCTTCATAGTCGTTGAACGACAAGCCGACAAAGACGCCCGTCGATGAGCCGGAAAGCCCGGTCGGCGGCAGGCCGGCGTCCTCCAGGGCTTCCCAAGCAGCTTCCAGAAGCAAGCGGTGCTGCGGATCGATGAAGGCCGCCTCACGCGGCGAGATGCCGAAGAAGTACGGATCGAACTGATCGACGCCGTCGACGAAGCCGCCCCACCGCAGCGCCGCCTTCTGACGCGCAGGTACCCGCGCGGATTCAAGGAAGTCGGCATCGAAGCGGCCGGGGGGCACCTCGGTGATGGCGTCACGGCCGTCGCGGAGCAATCGCCAGAACGCCGCGACGTCGGCGGCCCCGGGGAATCGGCAACCGATCCCGATGACGGCAATCGGCTCGGCCTCCCCGCTTTCATGAAAATGTAACTTACTCATGGGTCCCGAGATGTCCGCATGCTTCGTTTCCGTACTCCATGTGCCGGTGTGGGGATAACGTACCCCACCGTAGCTGGCGTCGCGACAACATCGATCGCATCCGCGCTCTGTGCCGCTACCAGTGTTCGCCCGTCTCCGGGCGTGGGCCGCGCCAAGCCCGCACACCGCGTTCATTTTGTGAAGCCGCATTGTAGCCGCACGACGGCCACAAAGGAACCGGGATTCTGCCCGCAAAGTGCATGAAATACACCCCGGCACAGAGCTGCCGAGGCGTGCCCGCGGTGGAGGATCAACGGGGGCCGGACACAGCCAGCCCCCTCCGCGCCCTGGCCCACAGGCCTGCCCGTCCCGACTGCTCGTAGCGGCCCCTTCGGCGGACCGGGCGGAGGCCGTATTTTGCCCTTGTGCCGGGCGCGGGGTACACTGCCCGCCCCCCGAACGGAGGGGATAATCCCGGTTTCTGACAGGACGTACATGGACCCACTTGATAGCCGATTTCTGCCGCTCAAGCCGAACCCGGAGGCCCGGATCCGCCTGTTCTGCTTCCCGTTTGCCGGCGGCGGGGCCGGGCCGTACCGCACATGGGCTCGCGGGTTGCCGGCTGATGTGGATGTCTGCCCCGTGCAACTGCCCGGGCGGGAGAACCGGCTCCGCGAACCGGCCTACACCGACGCACCACGGCTCCTGGCGAAGCTCGGTGAGGTGCTGGCACCCTGCATGGATATCCCGTTCGCGTTCTTCGGGCACAGCATGGGCGGGCTGCTCAGCTTTGAGTTGGCCCGGCGGTTGCGTCAGCAGGGCCGCCCGGAGCCAACGCACATATTCCTGGCCGCGGTGCTGCCGCCGGAGCGACTGGTGCAGGTCCCGCCGATCCATCACCTGCCGGACGAAGCGTTCATCAAGGCGCTATCGGTCCGCTACGACGGCATGCCGGCCGAGGTGCTGCAAAACGCGGAACTGCTCAAGCTCTATCTGCCGGTGCTGCGCGCGGATCTCACGCTGCTCGATACGTACACCTACACGCCCGAGGAACCGTTGACCTGTCCGATCTCTGCGTTCGGCGGCGCGAAGGACTGGGCCGTCGGCCAGGAGGATATCGCCGCGTGGCGGGCACACACGACGGGACCGTTTCGGATGCGGATATTTCCGGGCGGACACTTCTTCCTGAACGAGGATCGGCTGCTGTTGCTCCAGGCACTCGCGCACGATCTGGCACGATGCACACCGACCGGCCAGCCATAGGCCCACAGCGAACTCAGGCCGAAACCGTAGGCGGCTCCAGCAGACCAGCGCGCGTCCAGTAGGCAAGATACGTCTTGAGAAGTGCGGCGTCGACCGGCGGACAACTCAGCGTCGTTCCGCGAAGGCCGTCAAGCGTATTGCGGCAGTCGAAGCGTGGCAGGCGGGGCAGATCGGCACCGACGAAGGCCCGGGCCATTCGCTGAAACGCGCGGTGTTCCGGGGCCTGGCCATCGCCCCAGGCATCGAGCCACCGTTCGAGCGAAACGCACGCCACGGGGTAGCCGCAGGCACCGAGCCCTTCGAGCAGATCCACCCAACGGACCGGGTGAGGATTGACCAGATGGAACGCCTTGCCACACGAGTTCGACCGGCAGGCGAAATGGACAATCGCACGAGCGATGTAATCCACGGGCGCCATATCGTCTTCCATGTCGAGATCCGGCGCGGCACCGATGCGGATACAGCCGAGCAACAGTTGCAGCATCATGTCGTCCGTGTTGGATGCGCCGGTCCGACTGTGACCGCTGATGCGGCCCGGGCGGTAGATCGCCACAGGCAGACCACGGGCCTCGGCGATTGTTACGAGCTTCTCGGCCACCCACTTGCTCTGCGCGTAGCCGCCGCGCAAACCGGCGATGTTGTCCGGGCTGTCGGCTTCGTACACGACACAGCCGGCCAGCTCCTGCGTCGCGAAAACCGAGCTCGTCGAAACGTAGTGCACGGGCTTGGCGTGGTGACGACAAGCTAGGCGCAGGACCTCCTGCGTCCCGAGCACATTCGGCGTCTTCAGGGCCGCGTACGGCTGCAGGAAGTTGACCAACGCGCCGTTGTGTACGATCACGTCGAGCGTCTCAGCGAGCGCGTCAAACCGATCCGCCGACAGCCCCAGAAGCGGCTTCGACAGATCGCCAGCGACGGGCACGATGCGCGACCGGAACGCGTCGTTCCAGATTCCGTAGGATTCAAGCGTGCGCTCGATACGAGCGGCGGCAGTGTCATCATCGGCCGCGCGAACGAGGCAGTGCACCTCGGCCGTGGTCTGTTCAAGCCACTCGGCCAGCAGGAACGCGCCGAGGAAGCCGGTCGCGCCGGTCAGCAGCACCGTAGCCGGCCCGCCGTCGCGTGCGGCGGCTTCGGGCCGGATCGCGGGATCAAGTACCGCTTCGACCGCCAGATCCGCAAGGGCCATGAAGCCGGGCAAACCAGGTGACGCCACCTCACTGGCAACGGGCACCGCGTCTGTCCCGAAGCGGGCCGTGATGGTGTCGGGATAGGCGGTCGCCAGCGACTGTGCCAGTTCAGCGATGTTCGGCGATTCAAACAACGCGACCGGATAGACGGCCTCGCCGAGGTGTTCTTCAAGCTGATACACGAGCCGGGCCGCCACGATTGAATCGCCGCCAAGTTCGAAGAAATCATCCATCACGCCGACGCGTTCGACGCCAAGCACCGCCGACCACACCTGGGCCAGGCACCGTTCCAGATCGTTCCGCGGCGCAACATAACCGACGGTCAACTCGGGCCGTACCGCGTCGGGCGCCGGCAGGGCTTTTCGATCGATCTTGCCGTTCGGCAGTCGTGGAATCGCATCGAGGAACACGAACGCAGACGGCACCATGTAGTCTGGCAGACACCCGGCGAGGCGCAGCCGCAAGTCGCTGATGGCGGGAATGTCGTCGCCGGCAACGACGTAACCGACCAGCCGCTTCTCGCCGGTATCGGTCGCCCGGGCGAGCACGACGGCCTCATGCACGTTCGGATGCTCCTCGAGCGCCGTCTCAATCTCGCCGAGTTCGACGCGAAAGCCGCGGATCTTGACCTGATCGTCGATACGACCGAGGTACTCCACATCGCCGTCCGGCCGGTAACAGCAAAGATCGCCCGTCTTGTACAGGCGCTCGCCGTCGCGGCGAAGGAACGGATTCGGGATGAACCGCTCGGTGGTGAGGTCCGGCCGATTGAGGTAGCCGCGTGCCAGCCCCGCGCCGCCGACGTGCAGTTCACCCGGCACGCCCACCGGCGCCGGCTGGCCATGAGCATCCAGGATGTACGTCCGCAGATCGGGGATCGGCCGACCGATCATGCTGCCTGAGGCCGCGTCAAGATCCGCCCGCGTGATGGGACGGTACGTCACGTGTACGGTCGTCTCGGTGATGCCGTACATGTTGATCATTCGCGGCCGTGCGTCGCCGTAGCGGTCGAACCACGGGCGAAGCATTTGCAAGTCGAGCGCCTCGCCGCCGAAGATCACGAAGCGCAGCGCCGACTCGGCCGGCGCGGGCAGCGCATCGGAAATACGCAACAGGCTTGCAAACGCCGACGGCGTCTGATTCAGAACGGTCACACCTTCGGCTCGAAGCAGTGCCGCGAAGGCCTCCGGCGAACGGCTGACGGCAAACGGCACGACAACCAGACGCCCACCGTAACACAGGGCACCCCACAGCTCCCAGACCGAGAAGTCGAAAGCGTAGGAATGGAACAGCGTCCATACGTCGTCCGCGCCGAAGCCGAACCATGCCTCGGTCGCATCGAAAAGCCGGGTGACGTTGCAATGTGTGACGACGACGCCCTTGGGCTTGCCCGTCGAGCCGGACGTATAGATCACGTAGGCCGCATTGTCCGGCGCCACAGCCGATGGCGGATCGACCTTCACACAGGCAGCAATCGCCACCGCTTCGGTGTCCAGACACACGCATCGGGCGCCGGGAGCCGACAATCGCTCGGCGAGCGACGCAACGGTGACCACGACTGGCATCCGGGCGTCGGCCACCATGAACTGAAGTCGATCGGCCGGGTAGCTCGGATCGAGTGGCACGTATGCTCCACCGGCCTTGATCACGCCGAGTATCGCAACGACCATGTCGAGTGAGCGTTCGAGGCAGATGCCGACGAGCGTTTCCGGCCCGACGCCGGCGCTCACGAGGTAGTGGGCCAGTCGATTGGCCCACTCGTTCAACTGGCGGTACGACAGGCGCTCGCCGTCACAGGTTACGGCCACCGCGTCGGGCCGCCGCGCGGCCTGCGCCTCGAAGCGACGGTGAATGCACGCCCTATTTGCATCGGCCACGCGGTCGTGCGAAGCCGTGACGGCCGCGGCCGTGCGGCCCCATTCGTCAATCAGTTGTTGATATTCCGGTGGCGTGAGCATCGGCAGTGAAGCCACACACGGCTCGCCGTCGGCGGTCATCGCCTCTAAGAGTGTCCGCAGATGACCGAACAACCGCTCGATCGTCGCCGCGTCGAAACGCCCGGTGTCGTACGCAATCTCGAATCGCAGCGACTTGCCCGGCTCGACGACAAGCACGAGCGGGTAGTTCGTCCGGGCGAGATGCCGCCGCACATCCCGAATCGCCAGGCTCGCACCGCGCTGCCGCAGGGCCTGATCGACAGGATAGTTCTCAAAGACGATGATGCTCTCGAACAACGGCAACCCGGCCGGCACATCGCTCCACCGCTGCACCTGCGCCAGCGGGCTGTGCTCGAACTGGCGCAGGTCGGCCTGCTGCGACTGCAGCGCATGCAGCCATGGCAGCAACGCCACATCGGCCGAGACCGCCACGCGCACCGGCAACGTGTTGATGAACACGCCGGGCGTCGTTTCAATCCCCGCCAGCGGCACGGATCGCCCGGAGACGGTCATGCCGAACGCAATGTCGGACTCGCCGCTGTAACGGCTGAGCAGAATCGCCCACGCGCCCTGCACGAGCGTATTGAGCGTTACCTGATGCCGACGGGCCCACTGCTCGAGCGTCGCCGTTGCTGCCTCGGAGAGCTGCCCGTTGTACGAAGCCATGGCCCCGGCCTCAACAGCGCCGGCCGATCGTGCCGCCGGCAACGGCGTCGGAGCCGCGAAGCCCTTGAGCATCCGGCGCCAGAACGCTTCGGCCTCGGCAAGATCCTGCTCCCGCAGCCACCGGATGTAGTCACGATACGGCCGGGGCGGATCCAACGGAACTTCCTGGCCCCGAACAAGCCCTTCGTACGTCGCCATGACCTCCGTCATCATGATCGGCAACGACCAGCCGTCGAGCAGCAGATGATGGTTGGTCGAGACGATATGCCACGCATCGTCCGCGAGCCGCAGAACCGCCAGTCGCGTCAGCGGCGGCTTGTCGAGGTCGAAGCCGCGTTGCCGATCCGCTTCGAGGAATGCGTCGATTCGGGCCGGCTGCTCAGCCGCCGGCACGTCACGCCAATCATGCTGCGTCCACGCCACCGGTACGTGCCGATGGACAAGCTGTAGTGGTTCGTTCAGGCGCTTCCACGTGAAGCTCGTGCGCAAGACCGGATGCCGATCGATGATCCGCTGCCACGCGGCGCGATACGCGTCCGGATCGAAGTCGCCGACAAGCGTGCAACTGAACTGCGAGAAGTACACCGCCGAGTCCGGCGCATAGCGGCTGTGGAACAACAGACCGGCCTGCAGCGGTGAAAGCGGATAGAGGTCTTCGATTGCCCGGCCGTTGCCGACGAGCTGATCCAGTGCGGCCTGATCGAGCGCCGCCAGCGGAAAGTCCGACGGCGTGCACCCGCCAACATCGGGGCGACGGCAATGGGCGATCAATGTGCGCAGCGCGTCGACAAACGCGCCCGCAAGACGATTGATCGTCGCCACCGTATGCCGATTTCGGCTGTAGGTCCAGGCCACCTCGAGCCGGCCGGCCGTCACGCCCGCGTTGATGTCCAACAGGTGCGTCCGCGTGTTTCGCGATCCGGAAAGCGGGCCGAACGATTCGGGCGCGATCGCGAGCGGCATCGACCCCTGCATGCCGGCGTCGAGCTGGCCAAGGTAGTTGAACCGCACCTGCGGCCGGATCGTCGCAAGCCGCTGGGCCAGTTCCGCATCACCCCGTAGATACCGCAGCAGGCCAAAACCGATGCCGTGGCGCGGGATGTCGCGCCACCGCTGCTTGACATGCTTGATCGCTTCGCCCGGCCCCGCGGCGTCGCTCAGGTCGAACCGCACGGGAAACATCGTGGTGAACCAGCCGACCGTGCGAGCCAGATCGACGTCGTCGAACAGATCCTCACGGCCGTGACCCTCGATATCCAGCCAGAGCGCCGCGCATCCGGTCCACTCGCCGAACGCCTGGACCACTGCCGTCAGCAACACTTCGTCGATCCGTGTCCGATACGCGGCCGACACCTCGTGCAACAGCTCGTGCGTCTCGTCCGTGTCCAACGTGACGCGAACCGTCTCAACGGATGCCATGTCGTTCGGACAGGCCTCACGGTCGAGCGGCAGCATGTCGGCCGCACCCTCCGCAAGGCCAAGCCAGTATCGCGATTCCGCCTCCATCGCGTCCGATCGGGCATGCTCGATGAGCCGCTGGGCCCATTCGCGAAACGATGTGGTCTTCGCCGGCAACTCGACCGGGCGCTGCGCTTCGAGCTGGCCGTATGCCGTAAATAGGTCTTCGAGCAGAATGCGCCACGACACACCGTCCACAGCAAGGTGATGGATCACGATCAGCAGCCG
>JAFGKA010000180.1 GCA_016928855.1 Phycisphaerae bacterium | reverse complement strand
TCATCCAGCATGCCGATGCGATCCCCGCGATGCGGAAAGATCAACTCGGCGTGCGTCTTGACGACGTCGAGGTACTCCGGATCGCGCGTGGCCTCGTACATTGCCAGGTACGCCATCGTGATGCTGCTGTCACTCCACGCAAGGACGCCGGCATCGGTGCTGCCGGCATAGGCGTTCTCGTCCCGCGCGTCGTCGATCGCATGGAAGATATCCGTCGCCTGCAGCGCAATCGTGTCGAATTCGTCAGGCAGGCAATCGCACGATGTATCACGGAACCGGACGGCGTCCGCGATGACGACCGTTCCGCCGGTGCTGGCGGCGGCGTCGAGCCGAACCGAGCGACTGCCTGCGTCGAAGGGGAAGATGCCCAGCGATCGCCAGCGCTGGCCGTCCGTCTGTTGATCGATAACGACCGTGTGTGTGCCATCGGCAGCGAAGACGTCATAGTGTGTCGCCGTCGCGCGGTTGTAGCTTTCGCGATACCAGACGAGCACGTCATAGTCGCCGGCGGCGGGTAGCTCGGCGGTCCAGGTCGCCGTCGCCGACGTTCCAACGGACACCCAGCGATAGGTGCCTCCGTCGTAGCCCGTCGCTGTGCTGGTCGTCCAGCCGGATCCGGTCTCCACGTAGCCGGGCGCCCCGGCGTCGTTATCGATGATCGCATGCCAGACGGCTGGCGCCGGGCGTGCAACAAGGCCCGCGAGCAACGCCGACACAATGATTCTAGCCATGGACATGCGAGAGCCCACCTGCAATGGCAAAGTGCGTGCCCCCCGTCGTCGTGATCGGTTCCCCTGTCCCGTGGAACACGCCCCCGCACACCAGTATACCAAGCCGGACCGGCAGGCCGAAGACCTCCCGAGGCGCGCAACACACCCGTGGGGCTGTGCGGTCGCAGCCCCACGGGTGGATACGAATCATCCAGTCATTATCGGAGTGCGACCAGTTACTCGCTGGCTTTCTTCGCTTCCTCGCGGGTGTACCACCAGGCGTCGCGGCCGCCTTCGATGAACGTCAGCGGGTCCGCCTTTTCGCGGAGCGTTCGGCCGGTGTAGTTCAGCTTGCCGCCCTTGACGGCGAACTTCCATGTGCCGCGCGGTTTGTCGTTGACCATGATCGTGAGCGTGTAGTCGCCGTCGGTTGCCAGCAGGTCCTTCGCCTTGAAGTACGCGCCGCCCGACGTGCCCTTCGGCGGGAAGATCATGTCGAACTCGTAGCGCACCCAGTCAGGCTTCAGGCGGAACGAAACATCCTCGCGGTTCTGGCAGACGAGCGTGCCGTCGGCGTCGCGCTTGACCTCCAGCTTGATCTTGGCGTCGGCTTCGCCGCTGCCCTTGTGCCGCAGCCAGACCTTCCAGTAGAGCGACTTGGTCTCGTCGGCCTCGGGATAGAACCAATACGCGCAATCCTCCCAGTCGCCGTCGAGCAGCCAGGCATCACCGTCGCCGAAGGGGTCATCGCTGCCGGCCTTCGAGATGGTAAACGGGAAGGTGTAGTAATGCTCATCCGGCAGATAGAAGTCGAGCACATACTTGCCCGGCTTAGCCATATCGAGATGACCGGCGATTTTCTCCCCAGTCTCCAAATTGACCACATTGTGTACGTTCAGCAACGTATACGGCTTCTTGAGGTGATCGGGCTTCCAGTCCCACTGGTAGAGTTCCTTTCCATCGGCGGTCCGCAACACGACAAAACCGCCCTCGCATCCCTCGGGCAGGAATGCCGTCTGAATGTGGTTCAGAGTGAACTTGCCGTCCTTGGGCAGAAGCTTGACGCCGTTGAGCACGGTGGCGAAGGACAGCCCCGGCGGATACTTGCGGTCCGCGTCCTTCTTTGCCGCGGGGCGCGATCCGCCCTTGGCTGCCTTGGGCGCATCCGATTTCTTGCCAACGTCCAACGGGCTCTTGTCCGACTGGCCGGCGTCGTCGCTCTTGGCATCGTCCTTCTTGACTTCCTTGGCGGCCTTCTTGACGATGCTCTTGAGATCGCCAAGCTGTGCATAGGCCGAAGTGCTGAACGCCAGTGCCAAAATGATTGCCAGAATGGTTCGTGTTCTCATGGCTTCTCCTTGTCGTAGCCGTGGGTCAGACTCGTATCGTGTTCTTTCCTCGAATACCCAAGCATCCCGGTGGTCGGCGTATCCGTGGCCCCGGAGTCGACGTTCCCGCCGGCATGAGCGACTTGCCGTCCCCACCCGCCGGTCGGGCCCTATTCTACCGCGAAGGTCCGCTTGCCGATAGACGACCCGAGCGTCACCGTCAGGATTCCGGCCCACTGCGGCTGCCTCATCATACCATCCGTTCTACCTGGGCACGGACGGATCGGGCGGGCCAGGAACTTGTCGGAGCGTCCCAATGGGGTATCATAATGGATAGGGAGTTGGTCTGGTACTGACGATTCGGAGGCCACCATGGCGAAAGCGCATGTGGACCCGGTGGAACTGCGGCGTTTCGCCCGCGACCTCAAGCGGTTCAGTACGGAACTGCAAAGTCTGATGGGCGGTCTGCATGCACGGCTGGTAGGCCTGGAGAAGACGTGGCACGACCAGGAACAGCGCCGCTTCACGGAAGAATTCGGGCAGACGATGAAGACCCTCACGAAATTCGTCAAATCCTCCGAACAGCATGCCGCCTTCCTGACGAAGAAGGCCGGTCACATCGAGGATTACCTCCAACAGCGATAGGACGGATGGATGAGTGAGTTCGTCCATGTGGATTCGGTTGAAGCACTCACGGACTTCCGGGTCCGCCTCTGCAAGGCCGCCGAACAGATCGGCTTGGGCCTGGAAGAGGCGGACGTCGAAATCCAACGTACGATCAACTGGCTGAAACAGGAGCAGCACACGTACTGGAAAGCGGAGGTTCGCACGCGCAGCGAGCGGGCGGCCCACGCGGCACTCGAGTTGAAGCGTAAACAGCAGGAAAAGACACCCTCGGGCGAGAAGTATTCGTGCATCGACGAAAAGAAGGCGCTGGCCGTAGCGAAGGGGCGGCTCGAGGAGGCCGAGCAGAAGCTGGCGAATGTGCGTCGTTGGGCGCGTCGGATCGAGGAGGAGGCGTTCGCCTATCGCGGCGCCGTTCGCGGGCTCAGTCAGTTGGTGGCCAGCGGGCTGCCTGAGAGCCTGGCCCAACTCGACGCCATGATTGCCTCGCTGGAGGCCTACCTGTTGCTGCGGCCACCGAGCGAGTCGGATTCGCCACCGGCGGCGAAGACGCAGCGGCCTCCGCCCGATTCGGGAGACACGGGATGAGCGTCAATGCCGGACACGCAAGACTGCGAGAAGCGTCAAAGGATCTTCTCGTCCACTGGAACGACATCCGCGCCGTCTGGCGAGATGAGAACAGCCAGCGTTTCGAGGAGGCCTGGGTCGAGCCGCTGCTGTCGAACATTCGCACGGCCCGGATCGCGATGGAACATATGGAAACGGTCCTGCACCGGATTCGCCGCGATTGCACATGATGACCCGGAGGCATCGCGCGAGAGCGAGGCGGGGCTGTTGTGGCCGGAAGTGACGGAGTGCCATGCCAGATCCTCTGGAACACGATCTGCAGAACGAGGCGCCGGTCGTCGGAAACGACTATCGCAGCCTGCAGCGCGCCGCTTTGCAGGCCGTTCTCAGGCTGTCGCGTACCGCCGTCGAGCCCGTGGAACACCAGATCGAACAGCGCTATCGTGCCTCCCGGGAAGACGCGGATCGTACGTATGAGCAGGCGGCCCGCGAAATCGAGGCTCGCTATCAGGAACTCAAGGTGCAGGCCGAGCAGCAGTTCGGCACACACGTGGCTCAAATTGAGGATCTGCAGCAATCGAATCTCGACACGCTCGAAAGGAATCATCAGACCGCGTTGGAAGGTATCCGGAGCGATGCCGCTGAAGTCATCACCCGTGCGAAGAAGGAACTTGACGACACCTTGTGGATGGCTGACACGGTCGCTCGATCATCGCTGGAAGCGGCCAAGGACAGCCACACGAAGACTCGGGCGTACCTGGCGGAGGCGAGGCAGCGACTGACGGCTTTCCGAGAGCACGTGGACTCGTGGCTGGACAGGTACGGGCACGCGCCCGTTGAAACGGCCGAGTCGGCGGACGCGCCGCCCGAATCGAATGACCTAGACGTTTCGTTTCAGCAGATAGCCGCGCGGATCGTTGAGCAGCTTGGGGCGCTCGAGACGCTGAAGTGGCCGTGGTGGTTCATGGGTGCGTTCTCGTACCTGTCCACAGTCAGTCTGGCGGCGGCCGCGGCTGGATTGATGGTGCTGCTGGATTACATGCAGGTGCCGTATTGGCCTTCGGCCGTCGTGGCTGCTCCGTTGACCTTCGTTGGCACGGCCGCACTCGTGGTGATCGTCGGCAGGACCCAGAAGCGAAACGCCCACATTCAGGTGCATACGATCGCCGAAGTCCTGCGGAGCGAGTTCGCCAACGCGAACCGCCTGATCGACCAGCAGGGCGAACGGGCCGGGCAGCGGGCGAAAGCTGATGAGGCGAAGGGGCGGCAGGCCCAGCACGAAGAGATCCAGGCCGCCAGGCACGCATTCGACGCCGCGGTCGCCGCCGCCACGCAGAAGCAGGAGGAATCCCACAAGCGGCTGGAAGAGGCCTACACGAAGCGGCGCGCCGAGGTCCAACGACGCCGCGAGGACGGCTTGATGCCGGTCGATGCGGACATTCAGCAGCGATTCAGGACGCTCCAGGAAAAGTTCGATCGCGGCATGGCGGCCGTACGGCAGCAGCACGAGGCCCAGCTCGAGGAATGCCAACGCGAGTACGAATCCGCACGGGCGGCCTTGCATCGTCGCTGGGACGAGGAGATTGCCTGGATTCAACGACTTCTGGAACACCCCTCGCAACGCGATCGGTACGCGGTTGAGCCCTCGACGGAAGAATCCTGGTCGAACTGGACGCCACCCGAGGCGTTTGTGTCGACGATCCCGCTCGGCCATTGGCGCGTCGATCTGACACAGCTCGCCGGCAGCGTGCGGCAGCGTGCCTCGTTTCTCGAGGGCGGGCCCGAGAGCCTCTCGACACCGGCCCTGCTGAGCCTGCCCGACCGGTGTTCGCTGCTGGTGCAGAGCGGTCGCGAGGGCCGCTCGCAGGCGATCGATCTATTGCGCACCATGATGCTTCGATTGCTGATCTCCCTTCCGCCGGGGCGTGTGCATTTCATCGTCATCGACCCGGTCGGCCTGGGCGAGAACTTCGCCGGATTCATGCATCTGACGGACTACGAGGAGGCGATCATCGGGGTGCGCATCTGGACGGACGCCGAGCACATCGAGAAACAACTGGCCGATCTGACCAACCACATGGAGAACGTCATCCAGAAGTACCTGCGCAACGAGTTTCCCACGATCGACGCCTACAACGCGCAGGCGGGCGAGCTGGCCGAGCCGTATCGGTTCCTGGTCATCGCGGACTTCCCGGTGAACATCAATGAGGAAGCGGCCCGCCGATTGAGCAGTGTTATCAGCAGTGGAGCCCGGTGCGGTGTCTATTCCCTGATTGCCCACGACACGCGGCATGACGTACCGTCAGGAATTCAGATCGAAGACATCCAGGCCGGCAGTGTCCATCTTGTCTATGAAAACGGGTCGTTCGTGTGGCAGGATCATCTGTTTCGAAAGTTCCCATTGTCAGTCGATCCGCCGCCGAGCGAAGAGACGCTCACGCGCATCATGCACGCGGTGGGCCAGGCCGCGAAGGATTCGCTGCGCGTCGAAGTGCCTTTCGAGACGGTGGCGCCGCCGCCGGAACAGTATTGGTCGCGGGACAGCCGCAAGGGCTTGCGCGTTCCCATCGGGCGCAGCGGGGCTGTCCGCCTCCAGGAGCTGCAGCTCGGTCGCGGCGTGACACAGCATGTGCTGCTGGCCGGCAAGACCGGTTCCGGCAAGTCGACACTCCTGCACGTGATCGTGACCAATCTGGCCCTGTGGTACAGCCCGGACGAGGTGGAGCTGTATCTCGTCGACTTCAAGAAGGGCGTTGAATTCAAGACCTATGTGACGCACGCGCTCGCTCACGCCCGGGCGATCGCGATCGAAAGTGATCGGGAGTTCGGCCTGAGCGTATTGCAGCGACTCGATGCGGAAATGGCCCAGCGTGGCGAGCTGTTCCGCCGGGAAGGCGTGCAGGACTTGGCGGCCTATCGCGAGAGCACGGGCGCGCGGATGCCACGTACGCTCTTGATCGTGGACGAGTTTCAGGTGTTCTTTTCCGAGGACGATCGGCTGTCGCAGGATGCGTCGGTTCTGCTGGATCGGCTGGTGCGGCAAGGCCGCGCCTTCGGCATCCATGTCCTCCTGGGCTCGCAGACGCTCGGCGGTGCGTCCGGATTGGCCCGCAGCACCATGGGGCAGATGGCCGTGCGCATCGCGCTGCATTGTTCCGAAGCGGATTCGCAACTGATTCTCGACGATACGAACGTCGCGGCACGGCTGCTCTCGCGCCCGGGCGAGGCGATCTACAACGATGCCGGCGGCCTCGTCGAGGGCAACAACCCGTTCCAGACCGCCTGGTTGCCGGACGATCACCAGGAGACGTTCCTGGATCGCGTCCGGGATCTGGCGCGCGACCGGCTGGAACCACGGGATCCGCCGATCGTCTTCGAAGGGAACGCGCCGGCCGATGTCCAACGCAACAGGATATTGAGCCGGCTCATCGAGAAGCCCGAGTGGTCCACGCCGCCGGTCGCTCCGCGGATCTGGCTCGGCGAGGCGGTCGCGATCAAGGATCCGACATGCGTCACGTTCCGGCGGCAGAGCGGCGCCAATCTCTTCCTGGTAGGCCAGCACAACGACGCGGCGTTGGCGATGATGGCCGTGGCGATGGTGAGCCTGGCCGCGCAGTACGGTCCTCAACGGGCGAGCTTCATGGTCTTCGATGGTCGCCCCGCCGACGCGCCTGACACCGGCTATTTCCAGCGCGTCGCCGCCTCGCTGCCGCATGCGACGCGCGTGGTCGAATGGCGAGACGTGGCAGCTGCCATCGGCGATCTGGCGACGGAGTTGCAGCGACGCCAGGACGCCGATCAGACCGACGCGCCAGCCATCTATGTAATGATCCTCGGCCTGCAACGCTATCGCATGTTGCGCCGAAGCGAGGCGGACTACAGCTTCTCGATGGACGATGAGGGCAAACCACCCGCCCTGGACAGGCAGTTTGCCGAATTACTGCGCGAAGGCCCGTCGTACGGCATGCACGTCCTCACCTGGGCGGACACACCGGCTTCGCTTCAGCGTACGCTCGATCGTGAGGCGCTGAGCCTGTTCGACAACCGTGTCCTGTTCCAGATCAGCGCGGCGGATTCGAGCAACCTGATCGATTCGCCCGCCGCCAACACCCTGGGCTTCCACCGCGCGCTGCTCTACAGCGAAGAACAGGGCACCGGCGAAAAGTTCCGCCCCTACGCCGTGCCGGATGCGAGCTGGCTGGAACAGGTCGGCCGTCTGCTCAACAAAGAGGCCGCCGCCCGCCCCCGATCGGAACCGTAACGCCCACCCAGCCCGAAAGCACCGCCCACGATGCCACCGCAGGTCTCGCCAGAATCATCGCCGATGGCATCCGGTCAGCACCTTGCACTCAAGCAACGAATGCGACCCGCGCGCCATCCTATGCAGTTGCAGTAACGCCGTCTGATGTTGGCGTGCGGGGGCCGAGCCGGTGCTTGCGGGGCTGGCTATCACGACAGGACGAGGTCATAATACACCCCAGCCACCCCCCCCTTCGGTCGCCGGACGGGCAGTATCGATGCCGGTCTCGCGGCAGGGTCGGCACGGGAGACGACAATGGAACTGGCCCTGATCCTGCTGTGTGTCCTGGCAGTCGTGACATTCATGGGGCATGGGATCTGGAAACGACGAGGACAGACAGAAGCTATTGACATATATCTGGCATTCGGTTAGGCGTGGCGCATGCTAGGACGGCCGCGAACGGCATGAGATACACTGGCCCGACCTGCCGTGGGGCTCATGGCTGGCAGGCCAAGACTGTTCGAGGCGATCGCCGAGTACCGGGCGCATGCAACGCCGGGTATTGGATTCTGTCCCTCTGTCCTCCAGCCCCGTTGAAGGGAGGTTCCGACGTGGTCATCAAAGTGCGATTTGTCGAACGACCTCTTCGAGAGCGGCCGCTTACCCCGCAGAGAAAGGCAGTTCACCAGCCGAGCAGCTTGCGAGAACTCTCTATCACGGACACCGGCATCGAGATTATGACGGCGATTGTCGGAACGGGCATGAGGCCTTCGCAACGTAAAGTGGTTGGCGCTTCACTGCGCGAGGCGTTGCACGGCGAGACACCTGCCGAGGACAAAGCGAGAGGAGATGTCTTCACCGCGGTTTATGGTGAGGTTCTCGGTCCCCTTATCACATGCCTCGAACGGGAAGGCGACTATGAGGTAATACGTCTTGTTTCCGCACCGAACGAAACCGCTGCGGATGTTCTACTGCTGAACCGTCTGACCGGGCATTTGATTCTCCAGGAGTGTAAGGGCAACTACGCATACGCCCGGGCGGGGGTACGGAGTGGCTCTACACTTGATGTTTGCCGTCAGATGAGGCGTCGCCGTAACGAAGGAAGAAAGCAACTGGTATGGCCCGGGGCCGAAACCGATATGTCGCGCCGCGTTAGAATCACCGGCACGCATCGCTTGGCCGAGTCGCCTATCGCGTGCGGGGAGGAATCCGTCGTTGTCACTACAGTCCCCGATGGACGGTTACAGTGGCTGGACTCGCCCGACGCCGCGACTGCAGCTGCAGCCTGCCCGAAGTCCTGCACTCGCGGCTGTCTGTTTGCGCCAGACGCTGCAGTGATTACCATTCTATCGTCTGAGCGTGCAAAGGAAATAGTCGCGGTAGGCGAGGATACTCGCCGGTTCTTGGATTGGTACAAGACGTGCGAGCGAGCGATATGGGGAAGCGCCCACGGATCGTTTACTGGCGCGTACTCGTCGCTATTGGAATCATATCACCGTCTCGACGTTCCGCCGGGTTCGGCACCTCAAGCATTTGCGGTATTCAGCGCGCTAGCGTACGCAGCGGTCTCGCGTGGCTTGTATGTAGATTTTGAGCGGGTACAGCGAACATGCCAGGAACTCCAACAGGGGCATCTGGTCGAGCATCTGCGCGCACTAAGCCGTTTGCAGGTCAACGTCCACCCGCCAGGGGTAACAGAGTCCAGCGCTGAGGCCATCGGGCGCATGCTGTACCCTGAGGGCAAGGAGCCACCATCGGACGATCACGTACTCGGCAACTTCACGTTCGTGGCCCATGGTCCTGAGAGGGCACCCGCTCGTTCCGGCACGCCGGTGGAGACACGCATTCAACGGTCGGCTTCCGGCGGACTAGAGATCGTCATGGTGCCCAGCCAGCCACCGGGCGCTGACGGTGTGAACAACATGCGCTGGGCTCTTGCGCAGATCTTGTCGACCGGTCGCTTCCCCGTGGAATACGCGTATGAGCTGTTCGATGACGAGTTGGCCGAGTGGACGGGAGTCAATGAGAACGAGACTCGTTCCTTTCAGCTTGGCAAGTCGCTGATCGGACCGTGGCCGTTTCTGTTTCCGGACCGGCGGGTCTTGCACGAGATGCGTCGGTGCTGCCCGATGTGTGACGAGTGGGCTGATATGATCGAGCACGGATGGCCTTGGAGGCACTGTTCAGAGTTGCTCCTCCATCATCGGCGCATGCACCACGTCTGGAGGCATCACCACCCGGGTGTCTGGCCGTTCGGGCCTTATGACGGCGGGGCAATGGCGTTCATTACGACCGACGCCCGTGCTGTCCTGCGGCTTCCGCTTGTTGGTTGAGATGGGACAGCCAACCGGTAGATCCTGTTCGGAAAAGATTGAGACCCTGGGGTCAGAGCTTGAGTAGCGATTACGGACAGTGTGTGTGGTCCGCGTGGATCTTCTTGGCAACAATCGGGGCGGTGGTTGGTGTTGGCGAATTGCGGTTGGTGTGGTGGTCCCGGTCAGCGGCATTATTGCGCCGCGAGGCTGCCGAGGACGGCTTCGCACCGGGCTCGCAGTGCGGCAGAAGACAGGAAATCGATCCACCGATTCCGGTGATTCACGCCGATTTGCGAATCGGGAACGGAAGGCAAGAGACAACGCATCCCCCGGTGTCGTGTCCATTCGCCGGCGCCACGGTGCCACTAACGACTGGAAGCGCGCTGACCCCCATCGGCGTCCTCGGTCCCTTCGTGTCGCTGCTCACCTTCTTGCACTGACGTCGAATTCGTAAAGCTCCTTCTTCGAGTTTCGCTTTCGTATGCGTGTGATGCGCGCGTCCCTGAACCCTGCCTCTGTGAGCATATCGGCAAATAGCCGTTCGACCGGAACAACCGTGTCATAGAATCGTGAATTGCCGATGATGTAGTGAACGGTTCCGTCCGTAGCCACGACATTGGATGTGTCCTTCATGTGGTGCCACATATCTTCAAAGTACTTCGCGACGTAATTTGACAACAGAACGCCGCTCTTCTTATCGGCCCGCCGAATCCTGGATAGGATCGCGTCGAAGTAGGCTGGATAGAACCCCGCCGATGATCGTTCCCACTCCGCAAGCCTGCTTGTTGCGATGCCCCACGTGCCACCGATGGCGGACCAGTCCATGTTGCCAGCGTCCCGTCCGTTGGCCAGATAGCCGAGCCAGTACATGTACGGTCTCAACTCTCGTATGTAGGACATCCGGTTAGGATAGGGGGGCGAGGTTATGAGCAAATCGTACTCGCCGGAAACCACGTTTGACACGGCGCGGGCGTCACCGGAAATCACGCAGGCGGTCCCAGTGGGATTGTCAGCGGCAGAATTCAGAACCTCCTGTCCCTCGGCACGTGCGACGTACAGAAGGTCGGGCTCCAGGCTAAACAGCGTCGGCTGCCGTTCCTTCAAGATGCCCGTCTTCATCTTGTCCTTGAAAGACATTGACTGATGGTTGAATGCGGCGTTAGAGAGGTTGATTACAATACGACAGAAGATGACGAGTAGCAGGTCTCGGGTGGCGCCGTTGTCGCCAGTGTTATCATCCAACGCCGCCTTAAACCTCCGGAGGAAATCTAACTCCTCCGGGTTCCACCACCTATCGAGGTTGTGCATCGGGGGCGGGGGTACAACCCTCCCCCTTTTGCGCCTCACTTGGGAGATCAGGCTGGCGAGGGTGTCGCCGGCACCCCGAACGCAGGCAGGAGAATACCTGGCGAGCTTGACGTTTCCGAACCATGTGAGGAATGGATTGATTTCTATGCCGGTTGCGGAGTCACCAGCGTAGGCAGCGCAAAGAGGGGTTGTAGCAGTCCCCGAAAACGGGTCAAGAACTCGAATCCCTCGATCTGAAGCTGTCAAGATTTCGGAGACAAGCTTCACCGAGTACGCTGGCGTGAGACGAAGCCAGCCGTGCCGCCCGTGGTGGCGGTTGAGCTTGAAGGTTAGGTCGGCGTTTTGTCGAGCTGACTCGGCAGACAGGGCCTTACTCATGATGGCGTCAGGAGGGCCGTGAGCACGGCCTCCACCTCCTTCTTTAGACTAGGGCTATTGCGCTGGAAGAAACCGGCAAGATCGTACCCAAGAACATCTCTGCAAAAGCCGTAGAACGATTCACCGGAGGAAGTATCCCCCGTCAACCCCGTGAGGAGTACCCACCTCTCGTTACGATAACGCTGCGCAATATCTTCGTCAATCTGAAGCGAAAGGATTCCCGCGCAAGGAAGAAGCCCCTTCGTGTAGGCCGTTGCCGCATTGGCAATGTCCGCGTTCTGCCGCTTGGAGTCCTTGCTCTTATAACCCTGTCGTATCTCGAAGACGATACCTTGAAGGGTCTTGGAGACGGCAGAATCAACATCGATCCGGCTTGCGGCGTCTCGCATCCAGGAGCGAACGAGACGCCTTCGTTTGGCATCTGTGATGCTCGAAACCGGGATACGTGCATCGAGGTGGAGCGTCCGCGCTTTTCCGCCGCTCGCACGTTGCAGTGTGTAGGACCACCTCACGTCTTCATTGTCTAGGCCAAGTTGATCTTGCAGGATACGCCTGAAGAGAAACTCACAGCCTATACCAATTTGCCGATAGATACTGGTCATCCCCCCAGCGGCTTTGTGGGCGGCGTACATGAGGGGATTGTCAAGGCCAAGCCAATTGTAGAAAGGATCGGCTCTGTAGATGCGCTGGAACTCGTCGAGTTCGTATCCGGCCTTCGCACCATGGCCGAGTTTTGGCTTGTACTTGGCGCAGACCTGGATGTAGCCCGTGAGAATGGCCAAGTAGTCCTTGTCGGTCGATTGAGTCATTCGATACCTCGAACCATTTGCTTTCGGGCATTCCGATTCGGTAGCCGCTCACAGTAATCTACCGCAATCACGCCCCCATATCCAGCTCCGCAACGGTGCTTCCTCGGTGCGCTGTGCCCGCTTTGCCGATGGTTGTCCCTGGTCCCCTGACAAGGAGGGCGGCGGGGACGAACCGGCCCGCGTGAGACGGTGGGGTCAGAGTCTGAATGAGCCGGTGGGGTCAGAGCTTGAATCGTGATTACGGACAGTGTGTGTGCGTGCCGCGCGTCTATTCTGGGCGGCAATCGGGGCGGTGTCTGATGTTGGCGAATTGCGGTTGGTTTGGCGGCCATGCCGGGGGGCGGCGTCACTGCGCCGCTAGGCTGCCGCCGGCGGCTTCGCACTGGGCTCACAGCGTGGCAAAAGACAGGAAACCGATCCGCGGATTCCGCTGATTCACGCCCATTTCCGAATCGGGAACGGAAGGCAAGAGACAACGCGGCCCCCGGCGTCATCTCCATTCGCCGCCGCACAGGTGCCACTAACGACTAAACCCGCGCTGACCCCATCGGATGTGTCAAGAAATCAGTGTGGTGTCCCCTGATTACGATCAACGAATGCCACCGCCGCGATGCGGTCGTACTGGATGGCGATCATCGATGGAAACGAAGCGACAGGCGTCGAAATCTTGAAACGCTGCGCCGCACGTGGTGTGCCGATGCCGTTCGATCTGGAATAGCGCCTGATGCATCCGGGCGGCTTCCACCGCGGCTTTACAGCCCCAAAACCCTCTTCAATGTGGGCGCCAGTCGGCCGGCGATGATCGTGTAGCCGTGATCGGTCGGGTGAACGCCGTCTTTCGAAAGCCCGTCGTGATCGTCGAACCCCAGCAGGTCTGGCCCCTCCAGCAGGTACACATTCCTGTCGCCGGCCTGCATAAGCTCGCCGGCAGCCTCGCGCATGACCGCGCGGGTATGGAGACTCCTCTGCGAATACTCCTCACTGTGCATTTCTCGCACAGAGGTGATCGGCGTCATACAGACGATCGGAACCTCCGGATGCGATGCCCGCACGGTCTGCAACATGCGCTTAAACGCCGCTTTGTCCTGCATGCCGTAGGACTTGCCGAGGTCGAAGACGTAACAACAGGCCGGGATCGAGTTGACCAGGTCGACGACGTTCGGCTCGGCCTTGCCCGCGCCGCCGAACCCGAGATTGACGAAATCGACGTTCAGCGCCCGTCCCAGGATGGCCTCGTAGCTCATCCCCGGCTTGTACGCTCCGCTGCCCTGGCACACGGACGAACCGTAGAACACAATCGGCAGCGGCTTGGCGAATTCGTGTTCCGGCGTGCGAAAGACCGTATCCTTGTCCACGCCAATCGCTCGGATCATCAGCTCTTGACGGTACGGCAGGTAGATGACGATTTCCTTTTCTTTTCGATCGAGGTCCGTGAAAAGCGTCAGGCTGACCTCGGTGTTCGGCTCTTCTGCTGCCACGGAGCGGAAGAATCGGCCGTTCACGTACACGTCCAGCCCACTCGAATTGCCTTTGCTCAGCGGGACGACTTTCAACCCGAGCGACGACGTATTGCACTTGATAAGGAGCCGCCCGCCGGCCGGCGCGCGGCATTGTCGTTTCACGCCGCTCGGCAGTGAGTCGAACACATCGGCCGGCACCCGCCACAGCTTCGGCTTGTTCGCATCGAACCAGTGCAGGCCGAGCACCCCGAATCGCGCAGGGTCTGGAAACGGCAACCACCCGACGTCGAGTCGTGGCTTTGTCTCGGCGGTCTCGCTGGCGACGGGCTGGCTGGCCGCAACCGGCATTTCTCGCCGAGCGCCCTCCTCCGCTGCTCGGGCGGGCAATCCCAACAGCGCCAAACCCAGAAGCGGCAAGACACAACCGGTCATCAAGGCTGATCTGGTACTCATTGCGATATGTTCCTCCGCAAGTCCGGACCCTTATCGCTTCGCCGGACTCTGGCCGGGGCATTATACCCTCCCTGGCGAGCTGCGTATGCTTCCCATTGATACCCGGTTCTGTCGCCGCTATCCTCGTGGGCTGACCGCCAGTTCACGCGTTCCAGCAGCAAAGGAGCCATCACAATGATCCGACCCACCTGCACTCTCTGGGCGTGCCTGTGCATGAGTTCCGTAGCCGCCGCCGCCTCACCGGACTGGCGGATCGTGGTCAACTTCGGCCCTTATGGATCGGCAGAGGAAGCCGCCGCTACGTACGACAAGGTCAACTGGTTCGATACCGATCCCGCCGACGAGACCGTCTGCACCGAAGCGTTCGCGGCAACGGAACTGCGTCAGTATCTCTGCAAGATGACCGGCGCCGAGACCGCGGACGCCAGCGCATTCGCGATCGTCGATGACGATAGGGACATCTCGGACAACGCGATGTTCGTCGGCAACATCCGGTCGAACCGGCAGGTGGCGCGCCTCGCCGCATCGCTGGATCTCGCCGAGAGCAAGGAGATCGTAACCGGCGGGTTCCAGATCAGGAGCCGGCCGGCGGCGGCTGGCGGGCTCGTGGTGCTGGCCGGCGACGATCGGGTGGGAACACTGTACGCCGTCTACGCCTTTCTCGAAACGTTCGGCGTGCGCTGGTTCGCGCCTGGCGAGGTGAACGAAGAAGTCCCCCATGTCGATCCGCTTGTCATTCCGACGTTGAGCACGCGTGAGACCCCGGCATTCTTCACGCGAGCCTTCTGGGCATGGGAAGACCGCGGTGCGGAAGACTTCTTCCTGTGGATGGCCCGCAACCGAATGAATCTGTGGACCGTTGGGTATCACGACCCGGCATCGCTGAAGCGCCTGGGCATGATGCTGACCTGCGGCGGCCATCAGCACATGCCGAAGTTCCTGAACCCGACCCACGAGTTTCCGTATCGCCAGCCGGGCTTCGACGGCAACGCAGACAAGCCCGATGATCCGTATCCCAGGGGAGAAGGCAAAGGTGACATCGACGGCGACGGAAAGCTGACGTATGCCGAGGCGCACCCGGAGTGGTTCGGCTGGCAGGACGGCAAGCGCAGCTTCAAGATCAAGAACGAGTTTGGCGACAACTTCTGCACGTCAAACCCCAGCGCCGTCGCCGAGTTCACGAAAAACCTGATCAACGAACTGGCGGAGGGGCAATGGCAGTGGGCCGACCGGATCAAGTTCTTCATGCTCGACGGCGGTCGATGGTGCACCTGCGACGCGTGCAGGGCCCTTGGCAACCCCAACGACTGTAATGTGCTGCTCACTCATCAGCTTCGCCAGGCGATCGTACGCGCACGCGAGAGCGGCCGGCTGAACCGCGACCTGTCCATTGTGTTCTCCTGCTACACCGGCTACCTGGATCCGCCGTCGCGGCCGCTGCCCGCCGATTTCGATTACGAACACTGTATCGCGGGCTGCTACGTGATCCGGCGCTGCTTCGCCCACACGTTCACATCACCGGACTGCACGGAGTTCAACGCCGTCGTCCGCGGCAAGTACGACGGCTGGTTCCTGAGCCCGACGCACCAGTACCACGGCCCGTTCTTCGTCGGTGAGTACTACAACATCTCCCGCAACAAGAATCTGCCCAGCGGCTTCTCGCACTCCATGGCCGTGGACATCCCGTATTACTACCGGACGGGGGCACGGCACATGGACTACATGCATGTGCCGCACACCAACTGGGGCACACGAGCCCTGACGAACTACCAGTTCGCCAGAATGCTCTGGAAGCCCGACCTGGACGTGAGCACTCTACGCGACGACTACTTCCGGAAGCGATACGGTGATGCCGCGGAGGTCATGCGCGTATTCTACGACCGCCTCGAATATGCGCTCTGCAACGCCAAGATGCTCAAGTACAAGCTTTCCGGCGGGCTAGCTTCACGATCCGCCAAGCTGTTCCCCATGGAACATCTACAATACGAACCGACGCAATATGAGCACAACAACGCCCCCTCGCTGCTGGAGAGCGTGGCTGAAATGCGGGCCTGTCGCACGCTGATCGACTACGCCTTGTCCAAGGACGTGCCGGATCGCATCCGGGCGAGAATCCAGGAAGACGCCGACCTCTTCGCGTACGGCGAAGCCACGGTCCACTTCTACAATCACATG
>JAFGKA010000179.1 GCA_016928855.1 Phycisphaerae bacterium | reverse complement strand
TGCATCAGCGTTTCACCCTGCTGGGCAAGGTGTCGAACCGCCTCTTGGGCATAACGCCAGACCCAACAAGGTCGCTGTCCGCAGAGCCGTTGACGCTGTGCCATTCTGCATGGACGATCGCCCCTCTGTCGAGGTGTTGCCTGACGAAGCGTTGGGTTTCATTTCTGTAGCGTCTCCTGGAGCGACCAGCCTCGCCAATACGTTACATGGATCACGATCTCCTGCAACTCCCGCTCGATCATATCATCCGCGAGGCCTTCCAGGTTGCTGGCGCGCCGTTGGCGGGCCCTCGGGAGTTCGCGATGACGCGGCCCTCGGGCCCGATCCTGCTCGTGGGGGAAAAAAAGGTGTCAGGATGATTTTCTGAGTCTTCAAAACTCATCCTGACACCTTTTTTCGCCCGATAGAATTGAACTATTGCCGCAGGCGTATCAGGGTTCCGTCGCCCGGTTGCAGATCCAGGCTGGCCCGTGCGCCTCCTGGTGTCGCGTGCCAGGTTCGCGTGGGCGCATGGAACCGTTCCATCGGACCGGGGCCGGCCAGCGTCGTTGTAACCGCGTTCCTGTAATCCAGGTTCACCACCACTACGTGCGTGGGGCGATCGGCGACCTTGCCGAAGTAGCCGAGCAGAACCTCCTGGCCCGGCGGCTCCGGCACGAAGGCGCTCTTCGGCGGCAGTGCCTCTCCGCCCAGCGGCAGTTGGCCGCAGTGGTAGGCGCCCTGCGACGTCAGAGGCTGCAACTGCCTGGCCATCGCGAGGAAGTTACGATTGAATCGCGACACGGCCCAGTAAAGCGGCAGGGGCGTTGCCGGATCTTTCCACAGACCGATGTCGTAGCGGAAGTGGCTGATCCCCTGTGCCCCGTAGGCGAGGGAGGTGAACGTGAGCCAGCGTACTTCGTTTTCGTTGGGCCCGCGCCAGCCTTCCGCGGGTGAGTCGCACGCCTGGATGATGTTCAGAAAGGGCAGCTTGGCTTCGAGTGCCGCCCTCCGAATCAGAGCGAGGTTCAGGAAGTATTGCCTGCCGTCGCTGTTCTTGAGGAAGTGGTAATGATCGTAGCTGATCAACTCCGGTGCGACCGTTTCAATGAACTGCCGGAGATGCTCGCGGTATCGTAGCGCCGTCTTGTCATCCGTATGGATGCCCGCGAAATCCTGCGGGTAGCCGACCTTGGCGCGTTCGGCGGCATCGTCGCTGACGCCCAACTGTGCCTCATTGGCGTACGTGGGAAACAGGTTGATGTACGCCAGGTGCGCTGGATCGCGCTCGCGCAGAAACGCAACGAGCTTGCCGAGTTTCGGAAATGCGCCGGCGCCGGGCTCATCGACGAGATGATAGGCGTAGAGCGCTGGATGCGTGCGGACCGTCGCGATCAACGCGTCAAGGGCTTTGACCTGCTCGGCGTCGTCGATGTCGGGCGTACCGATTACCAGCATGCCGCGGAGCCCGTGGCGGTAGAGCGTATCCAGGTCGGCGATATTCTGCGCCCAGCCGAGGTTCCACCCGCCGGCGCGAACCTGCGCCGCCTCATGCTCACGCAACGGCTTGTCGGCCCCCGGCCCGGCCCAGTACGTAACGATCGGCTCGCCGATCTGCCACCGGGCGTCAGAGCCACCATCCGCCACGAGCGGCGAAGCAAGGCCGGCGACAAGACAGACACAGAAGGCGGCGATACGAAATCTCATCAGCATGCGGTTTCTCCGTGCAAGACGACGGCTCATCATACGTGCCGAGAAACACGGTGTCACCGTGCACACTCGCCACACCGCAGAACGATACAGCTGTAGGTCGGGTCAACAGGCGGGACATCTTCCGATTCCAGAAGAACCTGTCCGCAGATTTGCGCGGATGCACGCAGATTCAAAGCCATTCTCCAGGCCGGAGGCGGCGCTGGGCCTAACGAAGTAGGCGTCAGCCGTTCGGCTGAGGTCACGGCCGAAGCCCCTTTGGACTGCGGCGGCGTCGCCACCGCTTTGGCTGGCGGCGAAGCCGCATTCAGCGGGTACCGCTTGACGACCGTTGATACTCGTGGTACAGGAAACGGCATGTTAGCGTCATTAATATGTCCACAGATTCCCGACCCTTTCTCCTTTCCTCACGAGAGGACGGGGGATCGTAAAACGACCGGAAACGCCACCGGTGTGTCCGGCGTATCGAGAGAGCGATCATGACAGACGATATGGCCGGCGATTGCCCGGGGCCGCGCACGCTCGAGATCGACAAAGCGCTGGCGTCGCTTCTCATCGAGGTTCGTGATGCCGGCGTGCAGGACGACCCGCTGGACTGCGGCGATCTGTTCGCGGCGTGCCTGTTGGACCACTTTGCCTGCCAACTGGTTGCGTCGTGGTCAGAGAGGGCGATCGAACGGTCGGCCATCCTGCGCGTGAACCGGATGCGCATTCGACAGGGTGATATCGAAGGAGGACGCCAGATATGGCACCTTTCCGGCATCGATCTACACCTCACCGCCTGGGCCAGTTTCGTGCTCCGGTTCCTGCCGGCTTGCGGCTACGCCGATTTCCAGCAGCTCATACTGATGAGCGGCCTGTGTGAGCTGGCTCCCCCGTCGGTTGTCGCGCTGCTTGACGCCTTGGGACTCGATGGATCACGCGTGGCACGGCATCTCGCACAGAGGACGTATGTGATGCGGCCATTGTCACGTGATACGGACCAGCCCCACCGAGTGGCCACCGAGGAACGATTTGTGCAATGGCTGGTGCGGGAGGAGATGAGCGAGGGCATTGCGTTCGACGCGATGGATAGTGATGACCACCGTCTGGATGCGATGCTGTGCTGGCTCGAGGGTGCCTATGCGGAGATGGACCCCGCAACGCCGCTCCAGGAGGGGGATGTCGCGCTTCACATCGATCACGACATTCGCGACCTGGCTGTCCTGGATAAGGGGCGTGTGTGGCGAAGCCTGACGTCGTTGAGGGCCGGGTCAGCGATTTCCTCCGCCGAATGCCTGACCCGACTGTTTCGGCCCCGAGGCAAGCCCAGAATATCCGGCTTGATCGACGAACCGTAGCCGTCGCAGGTCGCGTCAACAGACTTGACATCTTCGGCCCCCGGAGCGGCGTGCCCGCCGATTCATGCAGATGCGCGCAG
>JAFGKA010000021.1 GCA_016928855.1 Phycisphaerae bacterium | reverse complement strand
TTGGTGACGCCGTACACCTTGCCGATCTGGTCGAGCGTCTCGCCTTCGCCGGCCGGCGTCAGGCCGAAATGCCGGATGAGAATCGCACGCTCGCGGTCCTCGAGCTGCGCCAGGCCGCGTGCCAGCGTCTGCCGAAGCCCCTCGCGCTCCATCGCATCCTGCACGGGCGCGCCCGTATCCGGCACCGTGGCGAGCAACTCCTCCGAACTGAACACCTGCCGACCGGCGCGGCAGCGGGCCTCCGGCACGGTCCGCGCGAAGTTCCGCATGATCGCCCACGAGGCATACGTGCTGAACTTGTAGCCCCGGGCGTAGTCGAACTTCTCGACTGCCCGCATCAGCGCGAGGTTCCCATCACTGACCACGTCGAAAAACTCGGGTGATCGGCCGACGTGCCGCCGGGCGATGCTGACCACCAGCCGCAGATTCGCTTGGATGATGCGTGCCTTCGCCGCGTCTGCCGCCGCGAGCAAGGTCTCGACGGCCACGAGCTGCTCGTCCGTCACATGGAGCGGATCGATGGCGGCCCGCAGCGTGCCCGCCTTGAACTTCAGGTAGTTGTACCGTCGGAACAGCTCCCGCTCCTGCCGCGGTGTCAGCAGCGCCACCCGGTAGAGATCCTGCAGATAGGGCGGCAGATCCCGCGGCACGCGCGTAAGCATCGGCGAGGCCGCCGGCTCGGCGCCCTCGGCCACCGCGCCGTCCGCCAGAATCACATCATCCGCATTGGGCGAGTCGAATTCGTGGGCGTAGATCCACTCGAGCGGCATGGCCCGCAACTGCCTCGCCCGGATCTCCCGGATGATCTGCTCGACGGTTGTCGCCGCCATGCCGAACCGCATCGCGAGCCGCTTGGTCGACGCGCCGGCGGTGTACGCCTCGTAGAGGGCCTCGTGCTCGGGCCGCATGATCGGCTGCTCATTCTTGCCGAAAAGGGCCTGCGCCGGGTTCTCCGCATCGTATCGCCGCAGCGTATAGCGAATCGTCTCCACAGCCCGGCCTGTCTCACCCGCAATCTTCTGCGACAACTCATGCAGCCGCATACGCCGCTCGCCGAGCAGCGCCTGGGCCCGCGAGACGATATGCCCCTTCTCTGCGGCGGTCAGTTGTTTGAACGCCGCGCCGCGCTGGACGAGCGCCAGATTCCGCCGCACAAACCGACGGATGCACCGCTCCGGGAACGCCACCCGGACCGCGCCGTCCGCGAAACGCAGCTTACGACCCGCCAGCCCCCGACGACGCCAGCGACAGATTGTCTTGGTCGAGACCCCAAGTCGCCTGGCCAGTTGCTCGGTACTCCAGACGGACTCCGGAAGCACCTCGGCGTCGATGATCGGTTGTCCGCTCAGGTCCTCGACCAACTGGACAAGATCACCGACTAGGTGCTGCCCCTTGAGCGTGCCGTGCCCACTCGCTGTCCGTGGTCGGTACCCGGTAATGTGGAAACACACGAACTCGTAGGGATAGCCGGCTTCCGGCTCGATGAGATCCAGTAGATGTTCCGCCCCGGCCAGTTGCTGCAGACGCAGGCGCGCGGGCGATAGCTTCAATTGGTGAGCGAGCTGAGCGATGGCAGTCAGGCGATACTTGGCCATGGTCACTTCTCCGCGGAGCCGTGGGGAGAATCCGGCCCCCGCTGCCGCCACCCGGCTGGCCAAGAGCCCGGGTTGGCTTGGGTGTCAGCAGCGCACCCTGGTCACACATCATCTGTCGACGGCGATTATGGGGAGGGCGCCGCGACTTCTCAGGCTTCGCAACGCCGCGCCAAGGGAGTGGCCTGCGGTATGTAAGTCACGTTGCGAACCGCCTCTACCACATTATCGTCCATCAATACCCAAACGTCAACCAGCGGCAACGCGGACCACGCCTGAATGCGGTGAAAACCGCGTATTTCAGTGCCGCTGTACGATTTTTCACGCACGATGACGGTCAGGCGTCAGCGCCGCCGCGAATCCACACGGCAGATCACGAAAGGGCAACATTTCGCAAATCCGCCGGGTACACAGGCCGCGCATGCCCTCAGGCTGGATGTCCCCAACTGACCATACAATTTAATCTTAGGGCTGGCTAGCTGCAGAGTTCGGCAATTCGCAGCAAATCCTGGCAATGTTGCGCCAGCATGGCCCCGCCATCGGGCCGGACGATCGGGAAGGACTCGCGGTCAAGGCGGATGGCCCGCTCGCCATCGAGGTAACTCTGCTTCAATTCGGTCAGCAGGGCGACGAGCGTATTGGCCTGGGCGGGTGAGAGCCGATCTTCGGGAAGCGTAGTGGTGTCGAGGCAGACCACGATCTGGCCGTTGGCGCCCGCGGTCGCCTGCGAACGCCATCGCGGCGTGGTGAGAAGCTGGCCGCGTTCATTCACAACGAAATGGGCGCCGTGCGCCCCATCGGCACGGACGAGCACGCCCTGCCACTGGCCGCGCGACATCAGGATATCGGGCCGCACACGGTTCTGGACTTCCTTTGCGATCAGTTGAACGGCATAGCGGTTGTCGGTCGGCGGGGCGGAAGGCTGGATCCAATGAAGCACCAACGCGCCGCCGGTCATCGCACCGACCAGGCAGGCCAACGTTTTCGCCATCCGTGACTGTGAATTCATCAGATCAATCGATTTTCAGTAGTGGACCGATCCGTCGGAACAACTTGCACTGCACAGACCTTGTACACATTTCATCGGTCAAATTCAACGCCGGCTTTCCCTATTGTTGAAAAGTTTTTTCTTTTTTTGCGCACAGCCGCATATGGACGAACGGGATCGCCAAGGTGCCCTCGATACGGCCCGATAACGTCCGTGCACGAAGCGGCGACCTCACGATTCCATCGTGTGTAGCGAGTGCCGCGTTCGGTTGCTGGCTTTCGCCGAGCCCCCGGTTGGGCAGACCCGAAGACCGGGGACCGAAGGGTTTGCCCGTATTCTTCCGTGCGGGTGCTACTGCCGCCCACGGGAACCTGCGCTTGCGGGACAATCGCGATTCGTTGGACGTGCGGACGGCGCGGACCGCACTGAACGACGCGTCCAGTCACCGGCGCCTACTGGGACGTCGCCTAGACATCACGGCCGCGCCGACGGCCAGCATTGCGAGCGACGCCGGCTCGGGCGTGGGCGTGAGCAGGAACCCGTGGATGCAGCCGTGCGGATTGGTGCCGTAGCCGACGATCCAGCCGTTCTCATTGATGGCTCGTGCCTCACGGAGCGTCCAGCCCGTCCCGGTCGCGTCCAGCAGCGTACTGAGATCCTGCATGCCGTTGACGCTGTCCCATAGAAATGCCCGGTCGCCGGTCGTCGCCTCGCTGTAACCCACCACTTGGCCGGCGTCGTTGACGCCGTAGGCTCTGCTATCGTCGCTTCCTCCCGGCAGGTCGCCCAGGTCCTGCATGCCGTTGACGCTGTCCCAGAGGAATGCCCGCAAGCCGGTGGCCGCGCCGCTCCGGCCCACCACTTGGCCGGCGTCGTTGACGCCGTAGGCTGCGCTATGGTCGCTTCCTCCCGGCAGGTCGCCCAGGTTCTGCATGCCGTTGACGCTGTCCCACAGAAACGCCCGGTCGCCGGTCGTCGCGGCGCTGTAGCCCACCACTTGGCCGGCGTTGTTGACGCCGTAGGCTACGCTATAGTCGCTTCCTCCCGGCAGCTCGCCCAGGTTTTGCATGCCGTTGACGCCGTCCCACAGAAACGCCCGGTCGCCGGTCGTCGCGGCGCCGTAGCCCACCACTTGGCCGACGTCGTTCATGCCGTAGGCTCTGCTGGGGTTCCTTCCTCCCGGCAAGTCGCCTAGGTTCTGCATGCCGTTGACGCCGTCCCACAGAAACGCCCGCCAGCCGGTCGTCGCGTTGCCGTAACCGGCCACCTGGCCGGCTTCGTTGACGCCGTAGGCTATGCTAGCGTCGCTTCCTCCCGGCAAGTCGCCTAGGTTCTGCATGCCATTAACGCCGTCCCACAGAAACGCCCGGGAGCCCGTGGCCGCGCCGCTGTAGCCCACCACTTGGCCGGCGTCGTTGATACCGTAGGCGTAGCTATAGTCGCTTCCTCCCGGCAGCTCGCCCAGGTCGATCACCGCGTACAGCGGCGCGGCCTGCGTCGCCGCCGTCCACAGGCCGACGACCATCGTCGCAGCCACCCAGCACCCGAATCCCACGCGCGTTGCACGCCCCGCCTTCTGCACGTTCATCTGCATCTCTGTCTTCCTCCTGTTTCGCCGGCAGCGCTGGCAACAGATCTTCATCCGATCAAGCAACCCGCTGGGCTCGCGTACGCGAAGCAACGTGCTCCTCGCCGATGCTGAAATTTCAGCACTGTCACATCACCGCAGAGCAAACAGCCAGGCGTCGCCGGTTCAGGGACGCCTGCGCACCTATTCGGTGGCTATCTTCCCAGCCCCCTTCGCCGGATGAGCATTCCTACACCGCCCATCGCTAGTAGTGCTATCGATGTTGGCTCAGGAACCTCGACAAGACGAAAGCCAAAGTGGCAATACTCGACCGTCGGGGAGCTGCTGTTGCGGGCCGACGCGCGCAAGAAGTGCTCGTAGGCCGAAAACGAGCCGCCCCGCAAGCCGCGAGCCGAATCGTAAAGCACGGCTTCGTTCCACTCCCATATGTTGCCTCCCTGATCAAATGTCCCGTACGAACTTGCGGAGTTCCTATGGGCACCCACCTCAGTACGGTAGTAAGGAGCGACAAGCGTGTAGTCGTCCTCGCCGATGCGGAAGGTTGCGTTGTTTTCGCCGCCGTCGAGATCGTTGCTCGGCGCGGCATCCGTTCCTGTCGGGTAGTCCCAATAGTCTCCTGCTACGCCATCGTTCTTGTGATACGCTGCCTTGTACCACTCGTCTTCTGAAGGAATTACCCATGTGGCGTCGGATGTTCGCATCACTGCCGCAAAGGCCTCGCCCGTGTTGGCACCATTCAGATAGTACGAACCGTCTTCAGTACTGGACGGCCCCTGCGCACCCACTGGCTGGCCGTTGTGCATCCAGTTCGCAAACCGCGCCGCGTCACCCCACGAAACGTAGTTCACGGGGCGATTGGCGTAGTCGCTCGTCACACTGTACGTGTAACTGCCTGAGGTGCCGTTGCGATGGATCTTGCAGCCGAAGATGTTCGACCACATGATCGGGTTGTACAATCCGTACGTGTCCGTCCTGGCAACGGCGTTAAGGAACTCTGTGTACTGACCGGTCGTCACCTCATACTTGCCGATGTTGTACGTGTAACCGACCGAGCCGCAGATACGGTCCAGCCCATAGCCCCCTGCACCCCTGCCGGACAACTCACCCGCATTTTCTGGATTGCCCACCGGCACGGTCTCGATGACCACCGCGTTCGCCGCGCCTGCCAGAAGAGCGACCAACAACAGAACCGATGCGCGCGCAATCAACGCGCTCATGCCATTACTCCTCGTTCTGAAATGCATCCTGTTGGGGGTGCTTTCTCTCTCGCCTCCACCAGCACGATGCGTGAAACACTCGCCTGATGCCGAATCGTCAGGCCTTAGTCTACATGTTATCCGTTCCGCCGTCTTTGAGTCAAGCTCTATTGCAGGAATGTGGGGTGTTCTTCAGCAACTGTGCCCGTTTTCTCTTGGGGGGGGCTGCTCGGCGTGCCGGCCGGAGCCTTTCTCGACGGTGTGACCATCTTCCGTCACTGGCCATGTTGCTGCGAAAGCCCCCTCTGCGTCACATACAGATCGCGCGCAAGTGCTGTTTCTGAACCATCTTACAAGGAAGCGTCACATGAGTTACGCCCGAATCCATTGGCCTTTACGCGGCGGCGTCATGCACTGACGACTGGGCCGCAAATTGGACACCGCGCCTACTTCGAAGCGAGCCAGCGTCGCAGCATCGCGAGCAGCGTGGTCGGCTCGAAGTACGCCTCGGGCAGGCGGAGGTGAACGGTGTGCAGATCGGCAGCGCGGGCGGTGCCAGGCGCCCGCTTGAAGAGGGCCTCGACCAAGGCCGGCTTCTCGATCGTGAAGACCAGGTCCGGCGGCCGCTGGATGATGGACTGGATGTGGTAGGGCTGGGCGAGAATCCGCACCTCGGCCTGCTGCAGGAGCACCGAAACCACCGGCGGGGGCGGCCCGTAGGCGTCGTGGAGGTCTTTTTCGAGCTGCTCGATGTCCGCCCGGCTTCGGCAGGCCACCAGTCGACGGTAAACCTCCATCCGCTGCCGTTCCGAGGGGATGTAGCCCCGTGGCACATGGGCCGCGACGTCCAGCTCCAGGTGCACCGGGCGGAACAGTTCGACCGGCTCATCCCGGAGGCGGCGGACAGCCTGGTCGAGCAACTGACAGTAAAGCTCGTAGCCCACGTCGGCAATGTTCCCGCTCTGCTCAGGACCGAGGATGTTGCCCGCCCCGCGAATCTCGAGGTCGCGCATCGCGATTCGGAAGCCCGAGCCCAGCTCGGAGTACTCCTCGATCGCCTTGAGGCGTTTGGCGGCCACATCGGTCACCGGCTTGTCCGGCGGCAACAGCAGGTAGCAATAGGCCCGGTGCTTGTACCGGCCGACCCGGCCGCGAAGCTGGTGCAGGTCGGCCAGCCCGAAGCGGTCGGCCCGGTTGATGAAGATCGTATTGACGTTCGGGATATCGACGCCGGACTCGATGATGTTCGTCGAGACGAGGATATCCGCCTCGTGCCGCACGAAGCGGGTGATGCTGCGTTCGAGCTGATGCTCCTTCATCTGGCCGTGGCCGATGACGATCCGCGCGTCCGGAACGATCTGCTGGATTTCGTCGGCGACGGAATGGATGTCGTGGACGAAATTGTGGACGAAGTAGACTTGGCCGTCGCGATTGAGTTCGCGAACGATGGCGTCGTGGATGAGTTGGCGGTCATAGCCGCGAACCTGGGTCACGATGCTGCGACGATCCATCGGCGGCGTCGCCAGGGAGCTGATATCACGGATGCCCAGCATCGCCATATGGAGCGTCCGCGGGATCGGCGTGGCGGTCAGCGTCAGCACATCGACGGTTTCGCGCAACCGCTTGAGCCGTTCCTTGTGGTCCACGCCGAAACGCTGCTCCTCGTCGATAACGACCAGCCCGAGGTCGGCAAACCCTACGTCCTTGCTCAGAATCCGGTGCGTGCCGATGAGAATGTCGACTTGGCCGCGACGGGCCCGTTCGAGGATGGCGGCCTGCTCGGCCTTCGTCCGGAACCGTGAGATGGACTCGACGACGAACGGGAAGTCCGCCAACCGCTCGCGGAACGTCTGGAAGTGCTGCTCGGCCAGAACGGTCGTCGGCACGAGCACGGCCACCTGTTTGCCGTACTCGGTGGCCTTGAACGCCGCCCGGATGGCCAACTCGGTCTTCCCGTAGCCGACATCACCGCAGAGCAGCCGGTCCATCGGCCGCTCCTCGCGCATATCGCGCTTGATCTCGGCGAGCACGCTGAGCTGGTCCTCGGTCTCGGCATAGGGGAACGCCTCCTCGAATTCCCGCTGCCAGTCCGTGTCGTCGGGATACGCGATGCCCGGCTGGCTCGAACGCAGAGCCTGGATCTTGAGTAGATCACCGGCAAGGTCGTTGACCGCCTCCTCGACGCGCTCCTTGGTCTTTTTCCATCGCGTACCGCCGAGCTTGCTCAGCGGCGGGCGGATCTGGCCGGCCCCGACGTACTTCTGCACGAGGTCGATCTGGCTGGCCGGTACGTGCAGGGTCGCCTGGCCGGCGAACTCGAGCGTGAGGTACTCCTCGGTTTTCTCCGTCTTGCCCTTGCGCTGCGTGCGCATGCCCCGGAACCGGGCGATGCCGTGGACGACGTGCACGACGAGATCGCCGGCCTCGAGATCCAGCCACGATTCGATCGGCCGGGCGGCGTGCGTTCGGCGGATGCGCCGGCGCCGCTGATGCCGGTGGAAGATCTCATGGTGGCCGACGACAGCGACGCGGCCGCCGGCCCACTGGAACCCGCGATGCAGCAGCCCGATCTCGAGGCGGACGTTCGGCGGTGGGGTCCCGTCGGTGTGCGAGTCGAGCAGTTCCCGCAGGCGGTGCTGCTCGCCGGGATTGTCGCAGTAGACAATCACGTCCTGCTCGCGGGCGAGCCCGCAGAGTTCGGCCACCGCCTCGGGCGCCTTGGCCTCGAAGCGCTGGACGCTCTGCACGTCGAAGCGGAAGGTGTCGGCCGCACCGCTGGCGCCGCCGAAGCGAGCGAGGTGCAGTTGCGTGAACTCGGCGGCGCGGCGGAAGACGGCGTCGACCGGGAACATACCGACCGGCCTGCCGAGCCGATCCATGAACGTGCGGGCCAGCTCCTGGATCTCGGCCGGCTCGTCGAAGACTACCAGTGCCTCCGGCGGCAGGTAGCTCAGAAAGCTGGTCGTCCTGTCCGCCTCGGCCGCGGCCGCGTCGGCCGTCAGCGGGCGCGGGCTCGCGATACGCACGCTGCTGAGTTCGCGCATCGACCGCTGCGTCGATACGTCGAACTGCCGGATGTTCTCGATCGTATCGCCGAAAAACTCGACGCGGACTGGATCGATATCGCCGAACGGATAGACGTCGAGAATCCCGCCGCGCAGGGCAAAGTCGCCGGGCGACTCGACCAGATCGAGCCGGGAGAACCCCTGCTCGACAAGCCACTCGGCCACAGCCCGCGGCGCAATGTCAGCCCCCGATGCCAGCACAAGCGAATTGGCCTCGAGCGCCACGAACGTCGGCACCGGCTGCATCAAAGCCTGAATCGGCGCCACAATGAGAACGGACTCCCGCCCGTCCGTCTTCTGGACTTCGGCTTTGGCCCTTTGTGCCTTTGTGCCTCTGTGCCTTTGTCCTTCTGGCTGCTTATG